>JBKKBQ010000063.1:0-22386 GCA_046714015.1 Nitrospira sp. | reverse complement strand
CCTCTGACCGTACCGATATACTCTGAAATCTCAGGGATAAAATACTCGAGAATTTCCGCGTCAAGTGTTGGCATGCAATATTCTGCCGTTACCGAAACACCTGGCATCATAGCGGACGGGGTTTCATTAACGGAACTTGCTGGAATGAGAGCCATCAATCGGTTAGCCCAATCATCTGTAAGTTGATCATCGTCCTTTCCTTGTCGGGCGATGTGTTCAACTCGGACGCGGCAGTTCTCGACCATTTCTCGAAGGAACAACACCGCATCTGGCCACTGGTAAGGAGAAACCATGGTTGCATGCTCGAGCAACTTTTCCATCATACCCCCGCACTGAGCCAACCCTGCATAGCCATAGTTCATTGAAGCTCCATTGAGCTTGTGCGCAAGAATATAGTGGTCTTGCAACAACTCAGGAGCTGGCCATGACCCATCAGCGGGAGATAGCGCACTCGAAAGAGTGTGCATATCGGCCAACGTCTCGGCAGTGAAGACTTCCACCAGCTCCCCACCGATCGATTGATCGCTCATACATCAGGCTCCCACACAGCGATCGAGGAACCTCGCCATATGTGAGGCATCAGGTCAATTTGAACTGTGCGACAGACGTACTCAAACCGGTCGCAAGCGTAGCCATTTCTTCGACCGTCTGATGAGTGGCATCTGCGGCCTTCTGAGTTTGTGCCACACCTCCGGTGAACTCCTGAATCGAACGACATACAAGATCCGCAGACGTCGTTTGATTTGAAACCGATGACGCGATGGCTTCCGCCAATTCAGCGGATCGCTTGGCAATCCCTGAAATTTCCTCGAAGACGTCGCCAGTCCGCAGAGCAGATTTTGACCCGTTTTCCACGGCCTTCGTTTCATTTTCCATTTCAATGACCGCTTCCTGAGTTTCAGACTGAATGACCTTCACGAGATCGGCAATTTCACGGGTCGCCTGAGAAGAACTTTCGGCCAACTTTCGAACCTGCTCGGCCACGACCGAGAAGCGAGCGCCAGCCTCACCCGCACCAGCGGCTTCAATCGCGGCATTCAACGCCAACAGGTTCGTTCGATTCGCAATTTCCCTGATTGCCGATACGATTTGTGAAATTTCCACGGATCGATCACCGAGTCCCTTGACCTGCTTCGACATCCGTTGCACGGCCGTGCGAATTGTCTGCATGTCTTGCACCGTCTGTTGCACAGCTTCACGGCCTCGCACGGTCGCTTGCAGCACGAGCTTGGCGCTCTGAGAAGAATCTCCTGCCGTTTGCGTCACTTGACGCATTGAATTCGCAAGGTCTTTGATGGCCTCGACTGTCTTGATTGATTCATTAGCCTGATGCTTTGCCGTACCCGCCATCCGACCAGCGCCGTCCCTCAAGACACTCGCAGATGTGTTCACACGATCCGCGGATTCACGGACCTGTTTGAGCAGCTGGCCAAACCGAGAAATCATCAAATTAAAACCATCTGCAAGATTTCCGAACATATCCGATGTGACCTCTCCGCGTTTTGTCAAGTCTCCTTTCCCGACATCCGACACCAACACGAGAAAAGACATCAACCGTTTCTGCATTTCGTCACGCTCGGCTTCAGTCGTCACAAGAACAGAAACTCGATCAAGCATGGCATTGAACGATTTCGCCATTTGGCCGAACTCGTTGTTGGCCTCCACGCTGGCGCGGACCCTGAGATTTCCGGAAGCTGCTTGTTCGACTACATCTCTGATATGCACAACCTTGCGTGAAAAATCCCGTGCCAGCCCATAACTAACCGCCGCTCCTAGCAACAAGGCGAGTACGGCGACACTCACCATGAGCTTAATGAGATAATCCACCTGGGCTTGGCTAGCCTCGTTTGCCGCACCCTCCTTGGCGGTCGTGTCCGCGATGTACTGACTGAACTTGATCAACACGGCTCGGTATTTATCTTCGACTTCGCCTGACACTGCTGTGGCTCCGAGATTTCTCATCAGAAGTCGCTGCTCTTCTGTTTTCATTTCAGAGAAACTGTCTCGCACAAGGCCGACCGCCGCCTCAGTCGATGAGAGATACGGATAGAGAACTTCCTTCATGACCCGCAGCAAATCAACCGATGCCTGCTGAGAGGATTCAGCATCGCCGGTTGCGGAAGATATCGGATCGACCTTCAGACTAGCCAACAGCTTATTCTTGAGATCAGCAAGTGAATGAACCTCTGCATCGAACTCCTGCCGACCCGTTCTGGTGCTTGCCCGCACAATGGCGCTGTGATACAGAGCAACATTGCTGAGGATCGCCTGGGCTTTTGCCAAACTGACAGTCTGACCTGTGTATGTTGCATGGAGTCTGACTTGGAGCGATTGCATTCCCGTCCATCCAATAAAGCTGACAACCATCATCAATGCGCCCACGCTGCCAAGCCCAAGAAACATCTTGGACGACGTGTTTAAGTCTCGAAACCATCGGGGGAACCCTCCTACCGGCGTGCCCTGTCTCGACATATGCCCCTCCTTCTCTGAGCCTGATCTCCCAGGACCTTGCCATTGCAGATATCTGGGCTCACCCCCCAGTCATCACACAATCGGCGCACTTCAGTCATTGATTGCTACTCTTCGACATAGGTTAGCAATGCAGGAACGTCCAGCAAACCGCTCAGGCCTCCAGCCTGTTTCCAAATCCCTCCCACGAACGAGGGTACCTTTCCCATCGCCTGCGAGACATCCGACACAAATTCCTGAGCCAGCACATCACAGACTTCCGGGAGCTTGTCGACGAGTACGGCCATCATTTTGTCACCATGCTGAATCACGACGACATATTTAGCTGGAGGTCCGCTGACCGAAAGCCGGAGAGCAGACCGTAGATCAGCGACCGGCACGATGGTTCCGCGAAGATTTGCGACACCGTTCAGTATCGACGGCATGCCAGGCACTGGGGTGATCGGCATGCCCTCGAACACTTCTCGGACGTACTTGAGATCCACGACGAAGGACTCCCCTGACACGCTCAACACACACACACGCGTTGGCCACTCCTTGACCGTCTCGGTCGAGGTTTGCGTTGCCTTTACTTCAATGACGTGTTCCAATTGAGCCATTTCCCTCGTTCATCCATTGAGGAACGATCGCACTATTATCGCAACGCAACTTTTTGCACGGCGATAAGAAGATCCGCTGATTTGACGGGCTTTACCAGATATCCATCAGCGCCTTGCTGCTGGCCCCAAAATTTGTCACTTTCCTGCCCCTTCGATGTGCAAAGTATGACCGGGATATGCTTGACCTCATTGTTGCTCTTAATGTCTCGACACGCCTGGAACCCATTCCGGCCAGCCATCACAACATCCAGCACAACAACATCCGGCATTTCTTTGGCGAGTTTGCCTTCAAGATCTGCCGTATCGGCAAAGGTCACGACCGTATGTTGTGCTGCTTTCAGATACCCCTCGAGCAGTCTCAAATCAGCCTGACTGTCATCGACTACCACAACCTTGCTCATAGATACGCGCCCTTTCGTCGACACTGACGATTGCAATCTCGGTCGGTACGACAGCACAACGGCCGATCAGCGCAGCGGGATTGTCAGGCTGATTGCGCCGGCCAGTTCTCCCTCTTTCCATCCCTCTTTTGTCATACCTGCAATATTTCGTTCTCCCTTAGGATCCCCATGACACATGAGACATGTAGCTCCTGCATATTCAGGGTCTATCACGCGCATGACCGGTTTGCCGTCAGCCATCGTCACCTTCACATATTGCTGCCCCTTCGGATGACGAGGATCGGAAAACATGCGAAGCACCTGAGCTTCAAACTCATCCGGCCTGTTGCCAGAAAAACGACCATCGGCTCCTGTCAGTTTCAATCTGATGCCGGTCTTTTCAAAAAAACGCTCAGCCGTTTGACGTGCGAAGACAGCCGGGATGAACCCTTTAAAACCGATGCCGGGCCTATCGATCACCACTTGAAAGGAGTCTACAACTTCCTTCTCAGATTCGAGCAAGCTCCTCAATAGTGCAGCCTGTGGTGTGTCGTCGGGTATCGTCAAATCGAGGAGTTCCTGCCTCCAGAATCGAGCCGAGACGGTCTCACCGAAGTACGTAGCAGTGAATCCTTTGGCCCCTTGCGATGGATTATTGATCGCGCTTTGGTGCTCCGACACCACTCCACGACCGATCTTCAGCAGCGACGCGAGCAGTCGTGCAGTTCCAGCTTCACCCGAGGCCGTCATATCGCGTGCATCGAGGATGGCTGGCACAAGTCCTGTTACAGCGCAGAGCATTGCGATAACCCCTGCTCGGACGCTTGTCATCATAACCCTTCATCGTTACGCGCAGGTTCAGCCCGCGATGACAGACCACGCGCCCTTTAGACCGTCATACGGGAAACACCACCAACCATAACCCAAATCTCTGTGAGTGCAAGCGAATCGAGGAAATCGCTCGGTTACGATGGAGAGACTCTCAACCGACCTTCAGGTTTTCTTCATGCAGTCGACGCAAGAGTGATCTCGCGATGTCTTCTATCGGAAGGACCACATCAACGGCACCCAACTCTATCGCTTCCTTCGGCATCCCAAACACAACACAGGTTTCTTCGTTTTGAGCAATCGTATAGGCGCCGGATTGCTTCATCCGGAGCAGGCCGTCGGCACCATCGTGCCCCATTCCGGTCAAGATGAGTCCGATGCTGTTCTCGCCGGCATACTTGGCAACAGAAGCAAACAGCACATTGACAGAGGGACGATGGTGGTTGACGGGAGCATCCTGATTGAGACGCACGAGATAGCGGGCTCCGCTGCGGATAAGTGTCATATGATAATTGCCCGGGGCGATGAGCGCATGGCCTGGCAATACGCTATCACCGTCTTCCGCTTCTTTTACGGATATCCGGCATAACTGGTTCATT
The DNA here is from genome assembly GCA_046714015.1 of Nitrospira sp. GTDB lineage: Bacteria > Nitrospirota > Nitrospiria > Nitrospirales > Nitrospiraceae > Nitrospira_D. The sequence continues at coordinate 17,511 of JBKKBQ010000063.1, read as the reverse complement.
CTGTCCGCCCATGTTTTCGTAAAATGCTCTGGCATATGCTGCGCAATGAGGATCGGCGGGCTGTTTGGAGGCAACACTTCCAGCACCTCTCTTACGGCTTCGGTTCCACCCGTCGACGAGCCAATCGCCACAATGGTATCACTCGTCTTAATCATGGCGGATTCCGTGTGCCGTCGACGGCGGGCAAGGCTGATCACCGTCTTGGATGGCTGAATAAGCGCCGTGCGCCTAACCCTGGCACCCGCCGCAGCCCTGACCTTTTGCACAAGTTCCTGCGCGAGGCTCTCCATCCCCAGACGGATATCGATCTTTGGTTTGGTCACGATATCAACCGCTCCCAACTCAAGCGCTCGGAGTGCCGTCATACAGCCATGATCCGTGAGTGCGCTGACCATCACCACCGGTATGGGCGTCGTCGCCATCAGTTCCTCCAGAAACGTCAGGCCATCCACGTTCGGCATCTCCACGTCCAGTGTCAGCACATCCGGCTGTAACGCTTTGATTTTTTTCCAAGCCCCCGTCGGGTCCTGCGCCACTCCGACAACTTCGATTGCAGGATCCTCCGAAAGCAGATGCAACAAGAATTGCCGGATCAACGCCGAGTCATCGATAATCAACACGCGAATCTTCTTTCTCATTTGTCCGCCCATTCCCTACTCAGAACTTCCTCTGCGACCTCGGTCGTGTTTCGTCAAAGCAGGACACTCCCTCGACATCATCACCGTCACGACACCGATCGGCGCAGCCATGCCAGGAATCAAAACAACGTCGCATCGCTCTTTGGGCCATAGGGACCATACAACGTCGTATAAATCTTTTCGGCGTCCAATGCACGCTTGCGTGCCAGGGTGCTGCCGGACTTCATCAGCACACGCCCGGAATCCGTATAGTAAAAGATGCTCCTGGCAACATCCTTTCCCACATCGGATGCCACCACCCGCAATCCTTCTCGGTCGATAAATTCCACAATCCATTCCACGTTAGAGGCACCGATATCGACGCCTCCTTCGTAGAGCTTCGCGCCACCGAAGACTTTTAATTCCACTTGGTTTTTTCTCCCACCGCAACGCAGAATACCGTTAAGCAGTTGCTCCATGGCATAGCAGCCATATCTCGCTTTAATGGACCAGGAGCCGCTCGAGGCAACAGCACCAGGCGCAGGCAGCATAAAATGGTTCATGCCGCCGACACCGATAGAGGGATCGCGCATGCAGACGCCCACACAGGATCCGAGCAGTGTCGAAATGACAACGGGCGAGCTCGATACAAAACATTCCCCCGGGAATATGGTCACAACTTTGTGGTCAGGGAAACGATGGTCCCTGCGACCTCGCTTCTCCGATCCCTTCGAGTCCCAATCATTGCCATCGACTACTGGTAGATTACTCAACACGCAGATCCTATGTACGGGTTCTCATTGGGCATCCCTACACGGCTTCCGATAAATCGTAGGAGCTACATACTGTAAATCTTGAGTGATCCCGGGCAACGTCTCCGCATGGCCGACGAACAAATATCCGCCGGGTTTGAGATATTGAGACAGCCGCGTCAATACCCCGGCCTGTGTCGTTTGATCAAAATAGATCATGACATTTCGGCAGAAGATTACGTCCAGCAACGCCTTGATGGGATAGTGGTCCTCGATGAGATTGATCCTTCTGAACACGATCATCTCAGCGAGATGCGGCTTGACCTTTACAACATCCGCTTGTACGTTCGTTCCCCGAAGAAAATGTCGGCGAACGAGATCTTGACCCAGCGGCCGAACCCGCTCAGACGTATACACACCAGCTGCGGCCTTCGCCAGCATACGCGTCGAGATATCAGACGCCAAAATTCGGCAGTGCCAAGTCGACAGCGAACCGATTGCATCGGCCAATGTTATCGCAATGGAATAGGGCTCTTCGCCCGACGAGCAGGCGGCAGACCAAATGCGTACGACCCTGTTCTCCGCCATTTTGGGCAACACATGATCGCGAAGAAAGGCGAAGTGCCGCGGTTCACGGAAAAACTCTGTCTGGTTCGTCGAAATACAATCCAGCATAACCGTGAGCTCGGCAGCACCGGATGCTTCGAGGACCAGGGCATAATAATCTTCAAACGACGTGAGCCCGAGCTCCCTCAACCGTTTTTGCAAGCGGGAGGCAAACATGACACGCTTGTGATCGGTTAAATGAATCCCGCTTTCACGGTACACGAGCGCACGAAAGCGATGGAAGGTGTCGCTATTGAGGAAACACTGTTGCTCCTCCATCGTACCATTTGCATCTCGCCCATGTTTTGGTAATGCCACAGAGTACCTCTTTCGGCCATGATGCCTGCTGATCGGAAGAGCGGAGGGAATGCTCGAATCGATTTTGCGCCACAGGAAATCGATACAGGGAGACATTAGTAAAGCTGTCGATCAGCAGCTCAGAATTCTACGAACTCATCTTCTTTCCTGCGACGGTCTTTGCCGTTGCCGGAAGCCACTCCCACGGGCTCTTTCGGTTCACCGAGTTTTCCTTGCTCGGCCTGCCATACCGGCGATTTACTCGATATAGTATGAGCGGCGGACTTGCCAAATGGCTTGGACTGAGTGCCAGAGGTCACGCGCATAACCTGGTGTCCGCTGTGGTCGGCCACCTGTTCATCGCCCGTGCTGATCTTAAACGTTTCCACTTCCCGCAAAAGTTCGGTGGCCTGATCTTGCATCGACTGTGCCGCCGCAGCGGTCTCTTCAACGAGTGCCGCGTTATTTTGGGTCGTCTCATCTATCTGCACGATTGCCTTGTTCACTTGATCGATCCCACCCGCTTGCTCCTGCGAGGCGGCGCTGATCTCGGCGATGATGTCGGTCACCCGCTTGACGGATTTCACGATTTCCTCCAGAGTCTTGCCGGATTGATTGACAAACTCACTGCCGTCGGTCACTTTTTGCACCGACTCGTTGATCAAGCTCTTGATCTCCTTGGCTGCAGTAGCCGACCGCTGCGCTAAATTCCGCACCTCCCCTGCCACGACGGCGAATCCTCGCCCATGCTCGCCCGCCCGCGCCGCTTCCACTGCGGCGTTCAAGGCCAAGAGATTGATCTGGAAAGCGATCTCGTCGATCACCCCAATGATGTCGACGATCTTCTTACTGCTCTTGTTGATCTCACTCATCGCGTTGACGGCACGCTCCGTGATGGCTCCTCCTTTGCCCGCCACCTCGCGCGCCGCGTTCGCTAATTGCTCCGCCTGTTTGGCATTATCCGCGTTCTGCTTGACGGTACTGGTCATCTCCTCCATCGCCGCCGATGTTTCTTCCAGTGCCGAAGCCTGCGTGCTCGTCCGATGGGAGAGATCCTGACTCCCGGCGTTCACCTGAGTCGCTCCGGTCGAAACTCCGTAGGAAGCACGCCGCACGGTTTTGATCACCTGCGCCAGTTTCTCCAACATGACATCAAAAGCGTCGCTCAATTGGCCGATATCATCCTTACTGCCGAGGCGAACTCGCGCCGTCAGGTCCCCTTCGGCAGCACGATGCGCCACCGCGGCCACAGCGGCTAGGGAATCGGAGACTTGCCTCCCTACGAACCAGGACAAAAGAAATCCAACGGCCATTACGATCCCGAGGACCAGAAGTATTCTCTTCCAAACGGATTCTCCGTCAACCACTGCTCCATTGTGGAAGTCCTCTGCCTGAACACGACACTCCTCCACTAAGCCCTGCACCAATAGGATGATCTCTTTGGCTTTAACCTCCACCGGGCCCATCAGATCGGCGAGCGCTTCGTCTTTTCGTCCCGCGGCACTGAGCTTGATGACGGTGGCGGTGTGTGTCTGGAACTGCGGCCAGACCGTCTTGAGTTGGTTGAACACGGCCCGCTCTGAGTTTGTAAGAATTATCGGCTCGTACTTGGCAATTTCGTTGTTGACTATCAGCACATCTTTCTGGATCTCCGTGATCTGCTCTTCCATGGTTCGCTTGTCCTTAGCGAGGACGTGCCACATTTGCGCGATCCGTATCCGGTTGATTGCGGATCGAGCTTCGTTAATACCTATGGTAGGTATTAGGTTGTACGTATTTATCTTTTCGATTCGATCCGTCAGTTCGTTTGTTCCTTTGAGGGAGATGCCCGCGATGGTCAACATTAAGACCTGCGACACCAAAATAACGATTCTCATCTTGTTCTTGACTTTGAGATTTGTGAACATGTTCATCGTGGTGCCTCCTTCGCGGTCAGTATGGGCGAGAACTCGCCATCATCGCCATGTCGCCGATTAGACTTGTTCGTGACTGAAGCATAAAATAGAAAAGACAGGACAGGTCTCATTCGTGCTTTTCCTCCGCACAGGAAGGGGCGGTTCCTCGTTCACAGTGAGCACGGCGCCACCAACTTCCTAGGATTTTCCAACTCGCGTGTATCACCCCGCTGCTTAAGCAATTTTGAAATGGCGCCAACTTAGGGGCCATGTAAGCCAGGCGCTCCGCACACTCCATCGCCGACCGCCCTCAGCCAACAACCTCTAAGGTGCCGCGAGAGAAGTACCCCCCGTGATGTCACTGTCGGTCGGTAGCCGATCGACATTCAGCAGTGTCACGAGCTTTTCACCAGATTGTCCGATGCCGTTCATGAAGCTCACATCCACCTTGACTCCGAATTGCGGCGGCGGCTGGATATCCTTCTTATCGATGTTCAACACGTCGGACACGGAATCCACCATCAGCCCTATCACCTTGCCCCGCACAATCACGACGATGATGACGGTGAACGCTGTACAATCGATCGTGGGCAAGCCGAACTTGGTCCGGAGATCGATGATTGGGACAATTGTGCCGCGTAGATTGAGCACACCTTTGATATGTGCCGGAGTGTTCGGGATCTTAGTGATCGCCGTATAACCTTTGATTTCCTGGACGTGGAGAATATCCACGCCGTATAGCTCCTCACCCAGATGAAACGTTAAGAACTGGCTGCCGTCGGTGGCGAGCCCGATCTGTTGGTGTAGCTCTCTTTTTGCGGTTTCCAGCGTTGCTGCAGCCATAGGGCCCTCCTTGGTATTCCTAGAGGTGAAACCAGAACGCACGACCTGAGACTTGCTGCACACCCTGCCCTATACTTCCGAGCACAGTGGCCCTTTCGGTGAATCAAAAAGACTTTGCGCCTGACGCCATCGATGGGAGGTCTGGCATGAAGTTCTGGCTTCGAGTTTCTAATTCTATCTCCAAACCCTTCGATAACCTACGTTTCACGATCTTCATTCACACAGCGACCGCTTCCACCGGTACATCTCGCCTCACGATTTCCAGCAAACCTCGCACATCCAGAATAAAGCCGACCGTGCCGTCTCCGAGAATCGCGGCACCGGCGATGCCATCCACCTTGCGGAAGTTTCGTTCGATGCTCTTGATGACGATCTGTTGTTGCCCCAGAATCTCGTCCACCATTACCGCCACACGCTCCCCTTCCGTTTCCAGGATGAGGAGAATCCCCTTCACAGGATCGATGTGTTGCGGCTGTAGACCAAAGATTTCATACAGCCGAATCATCGGAAGATAGCTTCCCCGAACATTGACCAGTTCGCCTTTCCCGACGATGGTTGTCACCGCCTCGCGTTTCGGCTGAATCGATTCCATGATGGATAAAAGAGGCACGATGTACAATTCCTTGTTGACCCGGACCGTCATGCCGTCGATGATGGCCAAGGTGAGCGGCAGCTTCAGCGTGAAGGTGGTTCCCTTCCCCTTCGCTGTCTTGATGCTGATCGTACCGCCCACCGCTTCGATGTTGCGCTTGACCACATCCATGCCGACACCGCGGCCTGATATGTCGGTGATCTTGTCAGCAGTCGAAAACCCCGGCTTGAATATCAGGGACCAGATCTGGACATCGGTCAGCTCCTCATTCTCCTCAATGAGACCTTGCTTCACGGCCTTCGCGAGAATCTTGTCTCGGTTCAAGCCGCGCCCGTCGTCCTCGATCGTAATGCAGATGTTACCGCCTTCGTGGAACGCGATGAGTCGAATCGTGCCAAGTTCCGGCTTGTTTTTATCAAGACGCTCCTGCGGCAGTTCCAATCCGTGATCGGCCGAATTCCTAATCAGGTGAGTCAGCGGGTCGCCGATGGCTTCGATGACGGTTTTGTCGATCTCGGTCTCTTCACCGGACAGCACCAGCTGGATGTTCTTGCCCATTTTTAATGCCAAATCTCGGACAAGCCTGGGATATCGGCTGAAGATCGCGCTGATCGGCAGCATACGGATGCTCATGACCCGTTCATGGATTTCGCGGGTATTCCGTTCCAATTGCGCCAGCCGTTCCTGCAAGACCGAGAGCTGATTGGCATCGAGACGGCCTCCAAGATCGTTCAGCATCGACTGAGTAATAACCAATTCTCCAACCAGATTGATTAGCTTGTCGATCTTCTCAGTGTCGACACGCATGGATGCTTCTGCTTTCGGCGCCTTAAAACTCGCAGCAAGGGCTTTCTGTCGATCCAGCGCTTCGGCCAGCTGATCAGGCGTCACCAGTTTTTGCTCGATCAGAATGTCTCCGAGCCGGGGCGGTTCCTTCTCGCCGAAGAAGACTTCGGCCATCCGGGGGTCGTCTTCATCGTCGCCGGTATCGCCTTTGGAGACAGTCGCGGAGAGTCCGCCTGACGCGTTTTTGTCTGCATTCACTCTGAGAGCAAGCACCGCAGATTCGGCATTGCCTGCTAGCGTCCCGGATTTGGTCTGGGGTGCGTCCGACGCAGAAGAAGGAAGGGCGGTAATCGTCAGTCCGCCGGGTGGCGCCGTCAGATCGAAGATGGCCTCGATCTCCTCAATGGACTGATCTGTCTCGATCGTCAATGTCCACGCCAACCAGCATCGTTCTGGATCCAGCTCGGAAAGCTCAGGCAGACGGCTCAAATCGAGCACCCGCGACGTCACGGTTCCCACTTGGCTCAGTTCTTCGAGCAATTTGAGGGGGTTCAATCCCCGTGCAAACAAATCTCCATCGGGGGTCCAGTTAATGCGGTAGGTCTTGTGCATCCCGGCTGGAGGCACGCCAGGAACCGAGGCATGGAGTGCCGGCGCCTGATCGAGCGATAAAGTGGAATCGAACAAGCGGCTTTCTAACCGCGTCACCAGATCCAACATCGTTTTGTTTTCGTCGACAACCGTGCCATTCTTGGCCGCCTCCTCGAGCATTTTTAAACAATCGCAGGATTCCAGTAACAGATCGATGATCGGGCGAGACACTGCAAGCTTCTTCTGCCGAAGAGGGTCCAGCACGGTCTCCACCGCATGTGCGAACCCGCTCATGGTGTTAAACCCGAAGATCGGCCCAGCCCCCTTGATCGTGTGAACGGACCGGAAAATCTTGTTCAGGGTTTCGAGGTTGTCGGGATGTTTCTCCAGAGTGAGGAGGCCGGTTTCCATAACTGACAAGTGCTCGGTCACTTCCTCAAAAAACGACTGGAGAAATTTGGAAAAGTCTTTCGGCACTATGACAATACCTTTCGAATGACTTTGAGGATCAACTCCGAGTCAAACGGTTTCACCAACCAGCCTGTCGCGCCGGCAGCCCGGCCGGCTTCTTTCGATTCATCTGTATTTTCGGTCGTGAGCACCAACACCGGCACGTGTTTCATACTGGGAAGCTTCCGGACCTCTTTCAGTAATTCAATTCCATCCATTTCCGGCATATTGACGTCTGTAACAATTACATCCGGTTTGACTCCTCCCCCCTCCATCGTCGTCAGCTTGATCAACGCTTCTTTCCCGTTTTCCGCCGACTCGGTTTCAAATCCGGCTTCATTCAATGCATGCGATACCATGCCTCGCATCGTCGGCGAATCGTCGACAACCAATATGACTCGCCCCATAATCGGCCTCCTCAGTTAGTTATGCTGCAACCAGACACACCGAAACCCCGTCCCCCGCACAGCACCTTCACATAACTGTCATGGGTCATCAGCCTTCGCGTGCCGCATCAGCGGGCATGAAGCCGATAGTCTCCATGGCGCGGCGCATCGGCAATGAGAGTGCCGTCAGTGCAACTCGGCCGGTTCGCTCTGCAGCGATGATCAGCTGCAAACCCGCACAATCGACGCGGCTGACGCCCGACAGGTCCAGGGTCGCCGATTTACCATCAGACACCCATGCAGCCACACTCGCCTTGTTTTCCGCTGCCACAGCAATCGTTAACTCTCCTATTACGGCATGGACCGGTGAAGCATCCCCCATCGCCGCGTTCTCATTCTTATTCATAATTCTGATTTGATGCACATAATGAACACAAACATATCGTACTTTCTCCATTGGTCAAGCAAGACGATAGTGATTGCACACGACTTCTCCGATGAGCCGGACAAAGCAAAGCACCTAGATCCCCTCCACCCCTGGATATGCCGGCATGCCCATGCACCTGATGCAGGAAATGCGAATCTTTTCATTTCATCCCGGCATCGTTAGGCTGTCCGTACGGCCACAGCTTTTTCCCATTTATTGTTGGGCGACATTCGGACGGTTGTGCTAGGATTGAAAATAGTTTCGGTCCATCATCGATTTGCAGAAATCAGAACTATGGTCATGAACGCCATATGGTCAGGTGAGAACTGACTCCTATGCATTTCCCTGCCTGAAAGGCATACACAACCCGTGCTGGAATCCACCCCTCTCGTCAGAACCATCGTTTGGGAAAGCATTCGGTTTCCCATGGATAACCGAATCTACTTTTGGAACCCCACGCTGGATGGGGAAGGTCTCATCTCCAATATTTCAAAAGGCGGGTGTCGCGTTTATTGTGACGCACCGGTCGACGTAGGCATGACCTTTGAGTTGTGGATCTATACAGCCGGCTCGGAATGGCCACTTAAGATCGAAGGGGCGGAGGTGTGTTGGGCTCAAGGGATGGAATTTGGCCTTCACTTTTCCAAAATCTGGATGTCTCAGCGCGACCGTTTACGATCTTTATTGGAACATCTACGGGCCAAGACTACTCCTTCCCGCATGCCGTCAGATGCTGTGGTAGGAGTATCGGCACATGGCACTCGCCAGCTCGTGAGTGATATTTCTCTGGTTAATCTTTCAATCAACGGCTGCACCCTCCACACTTCTGCCTCACTGCCGGTCTCAGTCGGGTCCCACATCTCCGTTGAGATCAACTTTTCAGAACAAACCCGGGCGCTGCATATCCAAGAGGGCGTGGTACGCTGGATTATGCGAAAACGGGTCGGCATAGAATTTACAACGATCGGATATGAGGAGCGCGATCGATTGCTCCAACATATTCGGGCATTCAAGTGGGTCGATTCGCCGATTGAGTGGTAACTGCCCTGACGGTAAGTACTCTAGCCCCAGTGCCGATGTGCTTCGCCAACTGTGTGAAGATCTCGCAAAAAGCCTTGTGAGATGTGCCGACCTCGACAATGATTTGAATGTGTCGGAGAGTAGATGCCCAGGCCACGGACTTCCGGGCGTGGCACTCTCTCAGGATTCAAGCTGCGCCTGTCCCATCGGCTCGAGCTCATCGTCGAGCCGGCGGGAAATGAATGCCGACGTTTCAATGGTCAGTGCCCCCAGCCTTTGCGATGGCGAACCCGATCAGCTAGTCCAAGACAGCGATCGCCATCCGCTTTCATTGATGTCTCTCCTGCCAAGCGTTCGCCTTCTGCAAGCCGCGCGAGACACAGCTAGCGACGACATGCCCCACCATCGCCCCGATGATCGTGTGAGTTCCACTATACGGATGCCATGGCCCTTGCCCGCGTGTCCGGCAGGCGATCACGACCGCATCTGTCCCTGTTCCCGTCGCCTTCGACCGGCCTTTCATACTCGGCACGGCGTGATCCCGCAAGACACCGGTCTTTGTCTCCGTGGCAACCTGCACCGCGCCCACCATGGCGGAAGTCGAGAGACTACCATTCGTGATAACGATGAGATTAATCGTTCCAACTCTCGTCGAATGTGTTTTCCTTCGAAGATGGAGATACAGCGGCCACTCCCCGGCACGGACCGCATTCGTGACCCCGACCGTGGCGAAACATTCTACCCATAGTACCCCAACCGAAACTCGGGATGTGACAAGTTGCGTCATCGGTACGGCAGTCATGAGTCCAACAGTGTAGTATCCAATGTTGAGTTGTGAAGCCAGCTTTCGCAAGTAGCGAGCTGGATCTGAGAAGTGCTCGTTCATAATGGGGCTCGCGTCAACTTGATGATTGATGATGTGTGAGGCAGACCTGAATCCACCACCTTGCGGTGCGGATGAAAGTACGCGTCGTCGGCCACCGAGATTGAGCACGAGCGTGCGTCCAATGACTTGATGCCGAGTGCGGACGCGTGATCGAATTTCGTTTTTCATGACACCGGGCGCTGAAGGAGTCTGGATAAGGACTGGATGAGCTGACCATTGTCCTGCTGAGACCGCACCGCAAGTCGGATAGAGCGAGCATTGCACCCTGGAACGGAAGAACAATCACGAATCAACAGGCCCATGCTTCGCAAGTGTTCGGTGATGTCATGCGCAGGCCGGTCACGAGGCAACTCCACAAGAAAATAATTCGCGTATGTCGGCATCACGACACAGCCTGGCAACCCGGTCAGCAACTGTCTCACCCGTTCGCGCTCCCGTGCCATGAATCGAAGACTCTTTCGCGCATGTGCCGCATCGTTCAGAGCGGCGAGTGAGGCAACCTGTCCCATCACGCTGACAGACCAAGGTGGCAGCCGCCGTCGCAATCGTTTAATGGTTGTATGCGTCGCCACCGCATATCCCACCCGCAGTCCCGGCAAGGCGTAGAATTTTGTCATACTGCGTAAGACGACGACATGCGGCCAGGAGGCCGCCTGCGGCAGAACAGATCGCTCTGGACAATAGTCGGCAAAGGCTTCGTCGATCACCAGCCAGAGCCCTCGCCTTCGGGCAGCCTTCGCTAACCGTGCAACATCATCGGGTGAGCAGGCTTGCCCGGTTGGACTGTTGGGATGGCAGAGCACGACGCCATCGATAGAACGACCATCATGCTTCCCTGTTTCCATCACATGGCAAAGACGGTCGATTGGGATGGCATACTGGTCGCTCCGGTCTGCACAGAGCGAGGTGGCCTGTCCTCCAGCTCGCACCATTGCAGCGGCGTATTCTGAAAAGGTGGGCTGTACGACGAGAAGCCGCTGAATCCCTAGCGCGCAAGGGATCGCATCAATTAACTCCGTGGAACCGTTACCGACTACGATCTGTTCTGGATTGATCCGCCAGAACGAAGCCAGCGCTTGCCGCAGATCCCAACAGTCGGAATCCGGATAGTGGCTCAACAGATGCCTGGATGCGGTGATGGCTTTCCAGACATGAGGAGAGGGCCCCAGTGGGTTGATGCTGGCGCTGAAATCAAGAAGCTCCGCTGGATCACGGCCCAATTCTCGTGCCGCGGCGTAGATATCCCCGCCATGCACTCTTACGTTCAGACGAGCCATCTGATTCCCGCCGCCAGAACCACGCCCAGCATTGAGGCTGCCACCATGATCTTTGCTGCCACTATAATGTCACGTGGTTCAACACCCCGCCCTTCTTGGCCAAGGACAGGACGGTCTTGTGCGATGCCGTCATAGAAGTTGGTGCCTCCCAATTTCACTCCTAAGATTCCAGCCATGGCCGCCTCAGGTCTGCCGCTATTGGGGCTGGGATGTTTGCTCCCGTCGCGACGAAACACCCGCCATCCATTGCGCACCCGTTCCAGTTGTCCTGTGGTCAAGCCCGCACCAACGATGAGCACGACTGCCGCGATTCGAGCTGGAATCCAGTTGATCAGATCGTCGAGTTTGGCTGATGCCCATCCAAAATCTGCATATCGGTCGTCTTGGTGACCGACCATCGAATCCAGTGTGTTGACGGCCTTATAGGCCAAGGCTAATGGAGCGCCGCCGATCGCCAAATACAACAGCGGGGCGATCACACCATCCGCCGTACTTTCCGCGACCGTTTCCACCGTCGCGCGGGCCACCTCGGATTCGGAAAGCTCCGCCGTGTCCCGCCCAACGATCATGGCCACAGCTTTGCGTGCAGCGGGAAGATCACCGGCTTGAAGCGGATCATCCACCGCACGGACATGGTCCCACAGGTCCCGTGCGGCAAGAGTGGTCGAAGCCAATCCAATCGATAGGGCCGACCCTAGCCACCCCGCGAAGCGTTCTGCCTCTTCAATCACGACAGCACCGATACAATAGGTCATAATCGGTATTCCTGCGGCTAGACAGATCCCTGCGAAGCGAAGGCTCGTACCACTCCGACAAAACATTCGGACCCGGTGATCGAGCCACGCGATGCACCGCCCTATCACACGGATTGGATGAGGCAGCCGGCGGGGATCGCCCCACATCGCATCGAGCGCAGCAGCTATCAGGAGCTCGCCGCCGGTCATGGGAACCGGAGCAAAAGAGGAACGAACAGCAGGAAAAGAATCTCGATCATTTCGTTGGCTGCCCCAAGCGTGTCCCCGGTGATTCCTCCAAACCAGCAACGGCAGGCCCACCAGCCCGCGAGGACCATCAGTATCCCTACCATGAGAATGAGAAATGCACCGATGACCCCAAAGCCTCCGATCAATCCGAGCGTCAACACGATGGTGGACATGGCCACGTGCCGCCACGACAGATGGGTGAGGAACGGCGCCGCCAATCCTCCTTCCACTCTGGCATTGGGCGAAGTCCAAGCCAGCGTGACCATCGCCCAACGTCCCAGTGCCGGCATGCAGAGTACAGCGGGCAGCCGCAAGTCAAGCGGCAACGCCATCAATCCGGCATACCGGAGAATCAGCGAGAGAAAAAGCCCTGTCGCACCGATCGCGCCGATGCGCGGATCGCGCATGATCGACAGTCGTTCCACCGGTGTACGGCCTCCCGCCAATCCATCCAACGTATCGGCCAACCCGTCCTGATGAAGCCCGCGCGTGAACAACACCAACAGCACGATCAGCAACACATTCACAACAGCAGGCGCTAAAACAACGGTCAATCCAAAGTCAGCCACGATGAGCCCACAGCCGATCAGCAAGCCGATGACGGGATACCAGGCCATCGATGCGGCCAGTTCCCGCGCGGTCGGCTCGTGGTGAGTCCGGCTCAAGGGGATGGTCGTCAAAAAGTGCCAGGCGAAGATGAATGGACGAACCACGGTTCCCATACGGATTACGCCTTGCCAGACACTCCGGCTTCGTCGAAGGTTGCCATCTCCGTGTAGATCTTGATCGCGGCACAGACCAGATCCATTCCCAAACAGGCTCCCGTGCCTTCGCCAAGACGCAAGTCGAGATCCAACAATGGTTTCAGTCTCAGATGGTCCAAGACCACGCGATGGCCCTGCTCGACCGAGCGATGGGAGGCGATGAGATACTCACGGCACAAGGGCTGAAGTCCAACGGCTATTAACGCTGCAGCACCAGCGATAAACCCATCCAGCACGATCGGCACCCGGGCCGCCGCCGCCCCGAGCATCAGTCCAGCCAATCCAGCGATTTCCAGGCCCCCAACGTTCGCCAACACATCGAGCGGATCCATCATATCGGGGCGATGAAGATCGAGCGCCTGCTGAATGACCGCCACCTTGCGCGTACGGGCACACTCGTCGATGCCGGTCCCGTGTCCAGTCACTTCCGCTGCAGGCCGACCGGTCATCACCGCCGTGATCGCGGCGCTTGCGGTTGTATTGCCGATACCCATCTCACCGGTGCCGATCAGGCCGACACCCTCCCGTACGGCTTCTGTCGCCAGTTCAACTCCAACCATCACAGCCTGTGCCGCTTGGCTGCGTGTCATCGCCGATTCAACCGCCAGATTGTTCGTACCCTTCATGATTTTTCGATCAAGAAGACCGGTCAGGGTGCCGAACTCATAATCGACGCCGATATCCACCACTCGCACATCCACGCCGGCATGCTTCGCCAACACATTCACACCGGCACCGCCTCGCAGAAAATTCAAGACCATTTGAGGAGTGACCTCCCGCGGATAGGCGCTCACCCCTTCCAGCGCCACTCCATGATCAGCGGCAAAGGTAAAGACGACTCCGCGCGGAACATGTGGCTTCAGCTCGCCGGTGATGGCGACGTAGGAGGCCGCCGTTTCTTCCAGGCGACCGAGACTACCGAGCGGTTTGGTCAGCCGATCCAACCGAGCTTGTGCCTTCCCACGCAAAGTGGCATCGATTGGTCGGATGCGAGCGCAGACTTCTCGTAACGACATGCTGACCCCCTTGTTTCATTTCAAGCGAAGCGATATTCCACTCACGACCAAATGCACTTCATCCGCGCCGGCGGCAATGTGCTGATTCACCCGTCCAGTAAGATCACGAAATGCTCGTGTCGCGGGCTCCGCCGGAACCAGGCCGAAACCTAACTCATTGCTGACAATGACCACCCTGGCCGCTGCGGCCCGCATCCTCTGCACAAGCGTCCCAGCTCGGGCGAGAACGACCGATTCTTTAAGGCCTGTTCCAACCAGATTGCTCAACCACAGGGTGACGCAGTCGAAGAGAATCGTCCGGTACCGAGGCCCCTGTTTGGCAAACCATGCCTCCACTTCGAGCGGCTCTTCAACTGTCTCCCACTCCGTCGACCGTGTGCCTGGTGCCGAGCGATCCGTGCCGCCATTTCATGATCTAACCCCTGCCCTGTGGCGACGAACGCGCGTGGCCCTCGCGAGCCGGCTAACCGGAGAGCGGCCTCACTCTTGCCTGACGAGGCCCCGCCAAGCATGAGAATGATGCGGCCTTTTGCCCGTCGCGCCGGTCGGCGTTTACTCGGCTTTCTTGGCGACATCGCGCTCCCATAAGAATTCAGGCTCGCCCTGCGTCTTGGCGACCCAACGGGCCAACACAAATAACGCGTCGCTCAGCCGATTGACGAATTTGATGATCATCGGATCGACCGGCTCTGTTTTGGAGAGCGCCACACACAACCGCTCGGCGCGGCGGCAGACCGTCCTGGCCTGGTGCAGAAACCCGGACACTTTTCCGCCTCCCGGCAGGATGAATTCTTTTAATGGCTCCAGATCTTTCTGGCACCGATCGATCAGTTTCTCTAAGCGAGTGACATCTTGTGCCGACACCTTCGGCATATTTTTAAACGTTTGTCCGGGCGCCGTCGCCAGAATACTGCCCACGTCGAACAGCTTGTTCTGCACCCAGCGCAGCTCGTCTTCAAGTTGTGCTGCAGCTGGATACTCGCTCACAACATCGGCATTCATCACCCGCACGACACCGACCGTCGCATTCAACTCATCGATCGTGCCGTACGCTTCGACCCGCAGACTGTCTTTCCACACCTGTTGTCCGCCGGCCAGTCTGGTTTTTCCTGCGTCCCCTGTTCTTGTATACACCTTGGTGATGCGCATCCCCGTCCCTTCTTATGTCATGGATTCGATTGCCCCATGACTCATCGTGAATTAACCGGCTGACTGGAATCCGGCTCCGCCACCCGGCTGCTTCTAAATCAGGTTGCCCTTCAAACTTGGACACGTAGCCGAGGCAGAGATAGGCGAGAATCGTCACCGATTTCGGCACGCCGATCACACGCTTCAGCTCCTCGTGATCCAAAATACTGAC
The DNA here is from genome assembly GCA_046714015.1 of Nitrospira sp. Taxonomy (GTDB): domain Bacteria; phylum Nitrospirota; class Nitrospiria; order Nitrospirales; family Nitrospiraceae; genus Nitrospira_D. The sequence continues at coordinate 1,963 of JBKKBQ010000063.1, read as the reverse complement.
CCAACCTACGCCGATGCCCTCGGCCCTGGCGGCCAACCAGAGATTTTGAACGGCGCAACAGGTGCTGTATAAGTCCGTTGCGCGCACCGTGGAACGGCCAAGCACCTGTGACCCGCCGCGCCGTCGGCTGCATGTGACGCACAGATTGATCGGGGCTTCTTCAATACCTTCCAGCTTCAACCGCCGGTATAATGCTCCCTTGGCACCGGCATATCGAACGGACGCTTTGGTGTTGGCGTCGATAAAGAGGTCTTTCACTGCGCGTTTCGTCGCATGATTGCGGATGACCACAAAATCCCACGGCTGCATGAACCCCACCGATCCCGCATGGTGCGCCGCCGTCAGCAGCCGCATCATCACCACATCCGGAATCGATTTCGGCAGAAAATTCCGACGCACGTCTCGCCGCTCAAAAATCGCCCGATAGACTGCCTCCCGTTCAGCATCCGAAAATCGACCATTGGTCCGCATCATTGCCTCGCTTAATCGCCTTGCCTGCTGCCCGTTCGATCAGTTTGAGGCCCCAGCTCGCCCGTTGCAATTTTTCCCAAACAATGGGAACAGAGACAATCCTGATATCGCGCTGCAATCCAATCCATCTGCGGCTCGGTAATGCCGACCTTGCCGCACCAGCACTGGTACCCGCCGCACTCAAAAACATGCCCGCAGCCTTCGCAGGTCTTCTGAACCGGTCCTCTCATATCAGTGTCTTTCTCAAATATCCTGGTGCAATTAAATCGGCAGATCGTAATTGGCCTTAATGCCGCCGAAAATCGATAAGGTTGGGACTCCAAAATTAAGTAACTCTTCATATCGCGCGTTTAATGCATTTTCAATTCGCCCATAAATCTGAATCTGCTTGATCACATCATAGGACAGCGATCCACTGAAGACATGAAACGAATCCATCTGTGCCAGCGGGAAGGCATTGGTTCGAGCCCCCACATACCGATAATCAAGCGTCATACGCACTGCATTAATCGGTTGTAGCGTGAATCCCGCGCTTGCCGAATCTACGGGCCACTGAGGAAGACGTGCGCCGACATTTTGCGACAAGTCCCGTGTCATCGTTCTTGTGTATTGCCCATGTATTTCTAGCCATTTCAATACTTGGGCACTGACGGATACTTCGTAACCTTTACTCTGCGCTTGACCAATATTGGTTAAGCCGATGATAGGTGGGGCAAATACGAACTGGATTAGATTGGTATAGCGATTCCAGAAGTACCCTCCACTGATCTTAATCCTCCCATCCAAGAAGCTTTGATCAATACCAATATCCATACTTTTGTTTTTTTCTGGTTTCAAGTCTGGAACTGGCGTCGGAAACGACGGATCGATGAAGAACAGTTGATTCATAGTGGGTGCTCGAAACCCGGTCGCATAGCTTGCACGTATTTTCGTTCCGGTTTCCTTGATGAGGTAGCCTCCAGTCACTCGATAAGTCGTCGCATCGCCAAATGCGTTGTAACTATCATGACGCCCCCCAGCCGTGAGAAATAGCCGATCTGCGATATTGAGCTGCGCTTGCGCAAACCCTGCGTGAGAGGAAAGAATCTTGTTACTTGGATTGAAAAAGTTGCTAGGATTTTCTCCCTGATCTTCTCGAAACTGATAGCCGATCGTAATCAAAAGTGGATCCCAGAATTTAAAATTGTTTTGCCATTCTACCCTTCTGTTCACAACTTCCAACTGAAAGCGAAACGGAAAAAAGCAATTCGTAGCAAAACATGCAGGATCCGGTGTCATTGTCTCTCCCGAGACAAGATTGCGTCCGAACGGCCCACTGTTCTGAAGGCTCTTTGAAGTGTTTTGAGACAGGGTCAGTTTCTGAGTCCACCATCTGGTTAGGGGTTGTTCATAGCTTCCACTGAGCATGAGGTTGCGAGAACGGGCATGCGAGCCGAAAATGTCCGCGGGGGAAGCCGCCGCATCTCCAGCAAGCCCGTCGAATGCTGTACTC
>JBKKBQ010000062.1:0-3027 GCA_046714015.1 Nitrospira sp. | reverse complement strand
CTCGCCGTACCTTTACTTCAGCTCTGAACGATGGCCAGGTGGACCTCATCTTGGCTGAATTCTTCCTCCCTGAGTTTGATGGGGGGGATGCTCTCGAATTGGCCCAACAGATCATTCCCGACGTACCATTCATCTTTGTCTCAGCTGCATTTGGTGAGGAACTGTGCATCGAGCAGATGCATCGCGGTGCAACGGATTGCATTTCAAAAGAAGGACTGGGTCGACTTGTCCCATCGGTGCGCCGAGTATTGCGTGAGCGAGAAGCCCGGGTGGCACGAATGCAGGCGGAAGAGGCGCTTCTGCAGAGCGAAATGCAGCTTCGGCAGCTCCAAAAACTTGAGGCCGTCAGCCGTTTGGCTGGGGGACTCGCGCACGATTTCAATAACTTGCTGACGGTCATCATGGGCCAGAGTCAGGTGCTGCTCAGTGAAATGGGTCCGGATCACCCGCTGAGAAATAGAGTGGAAGAAATGCAGCAGGCAGGAGATCGGGCGAGGATGCTGATTCGCCAGTTGCTCACCTTCAGCAAAAAACAATCATCCGGATTGAAAGTTCTGAGCCTGAATGCCGCCCTCAGTAATCTTGAGAGCATGCTTCGGAGGTTGATTGGATCGGATATCCAATTGACGTTGAGACTGAGCGCGGACGACCTCCGCATCAAAGCCGACCCGACCCTAGTCGAGCAGATTGTGATGAATCTGATCGTCAACGCCAGAGATGCGATGCCGACCGGGGGCAAGCTCACGATTGAAACGGCTTGGGCCGATCTGGACCACCAGCCGAGGTACCAGGTCAATCCGATTCCGCCGGGAGAGTACGCGAGGCTGTCGGTATCCGACACCGGCAGCGGAATGTCTCCTGAGGTACAGGAGCATATTTTCAAGCCCTTCTTTACGACCAAGGACGAAGGAAAGGGGACGGGACTTGGGCTTTCGACCGTGTTCGGTATCGTCACCGAGGGCGGCGGCGGGTTGGATGTGACCAGCGAGATAGGAGCCGGGACGCGATTCGATGTGTACCTTCCGCGGGTCGCAAGCGAGATTGAGGCGCCGACAGACGAGACTGTCACGTTGCAATCAGCGGAGGGTCATGAAACCATTCTTCTTGTTGAGGATGAAGAGGATGTTCGCCTACTCATCCGGGATGAACTTCGTAAGTTTGGATATCGCGTCGTCGAAGCAAGAAACGGTGTCGAGGCTTGTCTGGTGGCGACTCCCCATATTGGGAAGCTCAAACTGTTACTCACGGATATCGTGATGCCGGGGATGAACGGGACTGAACTGGCGCGGCATCTTCGCGTGATCAAGCCGGAATTGAAGCTTCTCTTCATTTCCGGATATACGGATGATGTCGGCCTCGGGGCCGGTGACCCTTCGAGTGCCTACCTGCAGAAGCCCTTTAAGCCGGGAGCGTTGGCGAGCTGCGTGCGTGAGCTTTTGGATGTGAAGCCGACAAATCGGATGGGAGGGCGGAGGTAATTGAGCAGTCACGGAGCGTCCAGCGATTCCTGAACCATGAGCTGTCGTCACCTGCCTCCTCGCCACGACCGGATATCTGCAGAGGTCCTCATGAATAGACGCCGGTGGTTCGACGAAAGCAGGCATGCCGTGCGCTTCCTCTTACTGAGCGTCGTTCTACTGCCCGGTCTGTGTCCAGCCCAGGATCTCGCGTGGGAGCGCCTTTCTGACGGCCTAAGCGTTTCGGTGTGGAGGCCAGGCGACGATTGTCCTACCGTACCGACCATGTTGGTGGTCGATATGGATCCGGAACGGACAAAGTTCTCCATTCATCATTACGCCCAGGAAGGACTTGCCGAACCTCCCAGGATCGACGAATGGCAGAAACGAACAGGCCATCATGTGCTCTTCAATGCGGGGTTGTTCCGGGAAAATTTCGCGTATCTCGGTCTTCTCTATAAGGACGGGCGTCCGTTGGGAAGCCGACGTCACACATCATGGCAGGGGCTGTTTGTCGCGGAACCGTCTGCCTCTGGATTGAAGAAGGCGCGGATCCTTGATCTGGCTGCGGAGAGTTTCGACGAAGAACAGCCCCGCTACCGTGAAGCGGCACAGGCGTTGATGCTCCTGGATCTGACCGGCAAAATCCGTGTGCGCGAGAGTGGAAAGCATGCCTATCAGACGATTGTCGCGGAAACGGAGATCGGACATATTCTTCTCTTCAAGAGCCTCGGAGCCGTTCGTTTATACGACATTGGTCAGTTCTTCAAGGATACGCTTCCCGCTGTGCGTCAAGCGATGGCCATGGACGGTGGGTCTTCTTCAGAAGTCCGCATTTTAGAGTCGCTGTGGGATAAAGACCTACAGGTCCAAGACCACACTTCCTGGAAGAGCCTGTTCGGTGGAAGCACGGGCAGTGATATTCCGTTGCCTACAGTCATTGGAGCCAGTCCTAGGAAATGAGCAAATCTTGGCTGAACATCGCCGTGGCAGCGGCGTGCCTGGTTGTTGGAGGCTGTGCCGATGGGGCAAAGATTATTCAGCAGCACGACAGGGGTGGGGTGGTCATCTACCCGTTCAAAGAAGAACAAGGTCCTATGTTGTCCTCCTTCCGTAACGAGGCCCTGGACCTTATGAAAAACAAATGTCGCGGCGGATCCTACAGCATCGTTCGTGAGGGAGAAACCAAAGGACGCACTCGAGTCGTGAGTCCGCTTGATGGAGCGCAAGAATTGGTAGAGGAGCGGCGGTGGGGGATTCAGTTCGAGTGCAAGTGATGCCGTGGAGGAGTTGAGTCAGTACATTACCGCCGGTTGCCGGCCTTCAAAAGGTCTTGGATGGTAAGGAGGCTCACGAGCCGCACTTTTTCCTGCTCGATGCGTGCACGCCCATCTTGTTCTTCTCGGTTGACCAGGACAAGGGCATGAGACACTTCGATGCCGATGTCGCGCGCTGCGGCGATGACCTTCAGCAACGATCCCCCACTCGTCAATACATCATCCACGACTAACGCGCGATCACACGGCTGAACCGCCCCTTCGATCAACTTTCCCAGGCCGTGGCCCTTCGG
>JBKKBQ010000061.1:0-3625 GCA_046714015.1 Nitrospira sp. | reverse complement strand
GTCGTGCAACCTGAGCGAAGTGCTCGTCATGCTGTTTGCGGCGCTGCTGGGCCTACCCCTACCGCTCCTGCCGATTCAGATTCTCTGGATGAATCTCGTGACGGACGGCATCCCGGCCTTGGCCCTGGCGGTTGACCCTAAGGCGCCTGATCTGATGACGCGTCCGCCTCGCCGACCGGAGGCTCGGCTGCTGGACGGTGGACGATTACTGGCGATCGGCGGAGAGGGGTTGATGCTGGGATTGATTGCGTTAGGCGCGTTCAGCTATAGCCTCTATGGGCTGCATCAAGAGCTCGATCAAGCCAGGACGGTGGCCTTTACGGTGTTGGTGGTGGCGCAGTTGGTACATGTCTTCAACTGCAGGAGCCAACGGCTGTCGCTGTTCCAGTTGGGCGTCAGGACGAATCGCGCGCTCGTATGGGCCTTTGTCCTCTCGCTTGTTGTGCAGGTGGCGGTGCTTATGGTTCCAGCGGCTGCGCCGATTTTCAAGGTCGTGCCGTTGACGATGGAAGATTGGGCGTTAATGGGGACCATGGGCCTGCTGCCATTCTTCATCATCGAATCGATCAAGGTCGTGAGACGACGATGAATGTGTTGGCGATCAATAGTGGAAGCTCCTCCTTGAAATTCAAGCTCGTCGAGTTCGGCGGCTCTGCTGGCGCGGCTGCCAGTCGGCATCCGAGCATCCACTATGAAGGATCAGTCGAAGACATCGGGCCTGAGACCAAGCTGATGCTCCGTCACAGTGGGAAAACGGTCGTCCAGACTCTCGGCACTGTATCGACCCATGCCGAGGCGGTCCAGCGTCTGATGCAGATGCTAGAGCAGTCGAGCAAGCTTGAAGGACGCGATCTCAGCATTGATGCGGTCGGGCATCGAGTGGTGCATGGTGGCGAGCAGTTTCGAGAGCCGGTTGTGATCAACGACGACGTGATGGCCGCGATCGACCGTTTGGTCGTACTCGCGCCACTCCACAATCCCGGCTCGATCGCCGGGATCGAGGGCGCGCGCGCTGTTCTGGAATCGCACATCCCGATGGTCGCGGTCTTCGACACGGCCTTTCACAGGTCGATGCCGCTCGTTGCGACGTCCTACGCAATCGATGAGGATCTGGCAAAAAAGCACGGCATCCATCGCTACGGGTTTCATGGCATCGCCCATGCGTCGATGGCCGGCATCTGTGCCGCCGCAGTCAACCGTCCGCTTACAAGACTACGCTTCATTACCTTGCAGCTCGGTAACGGGTGCTCTGCGACAGCGATCGATCGAGGACGATCGGTTGATACGTCCATGGGATTTACGCCGCTCGAAGGCCTGGTGATGGGAACCAGATCGGGCGATCTGGATCCAGCAGTCGTCGGGCATCTCGTTCGGAGGGAAGGTCTGGGGGTCGAAGAGGTCGAGCGTCTCTTGAATGAGCGTTCGGGTCTTCTGGGCCTGTCCGGCCTGTCGGGCGACATGCGCGAACTTCTGAATGCAGCCGAAGGCAAGCCGGACTCACGCGCCGCGCTGGCACTGGACATATTTTGTTATCGTGTGCGCAAGTACATTGGTTCATACCTGGCCGTGCTGGGAGGAGCCGATGCGCTTGTCTTCGGTGGAGGCATCGGCGAGCATGCCCCGGCCATGCGTGCGAGGATCTGTGAGGGGATGGGCTGGTGCGGGTTACGGCTCGACTCCTTGCGCAACCAAGCGGCCGTAGAAATCGCTCCCGGCGAGGCAATGAAGATCAGCGAAGAAGATGCACCGTTGGCCTGTTATGTGGCTGGCGTCGATGAAGAAGTCGAGATCGCCCGTGCCACATTCGAATGTGTGCGGAAAGGGCAGTCCGGCGATCCGTGAGACGTGAATCGTTAAACATGAAACGTTTCGAAAGAAGAACCCTCGGCAGTCCTACATTTCACTTTTTACCTTTTACGGCTCTGCCAAGATGGAGAGACACCCATGAAGACACCGTTAGCTAAAAATGAATTGGCGCTGATCGATGCCTATTGGCGGGCAGCCAACTACCTGTCAGTCGGCCAGATTTATCTCTATGACAATCCGTTGCTGAAGAAGCCGCTGACTCGGGCCCATATCAAGCCGCGCTTGCTCGGCCATTGGGGCACGACACCGGGTTTGAATTTTATCTATGTGCATCTGAACCGGATCATCACACAACGTGATCTCAACATGATCTATATTGCCGGTCCCGGCCACGGAGGGCCTGGACTCGTCGCCAATGCCTACCTCGAAGGCACCTACAGCGAAGTCTATCCCGATGTCTCGCAGGACGAACAGGGTATGAAACGGTTGTTCAAGCAGTTTTCATTTCCCGGCGGCATTCCCAGCCACGTGGCGCCGGAGACACCTGGTTCCATCCACGAAGGCGGCGAGTTAGGCTATTCCCTCTCGCATGCCTATGGGGCCGTCTTCGACAATCCGGATCTGATCGCGGCCTGTGTGGTCGGAGACGGGGAAGCGGAGACCGGCCCGCTGGCCACGAGCTGGCATTCTAATAAATTTCTGAATCCAGCGACCGACGGGGTGGTACTGCCGATTCTCCATCTAAACGGCTATAAGATCGCGAGTCCAACAGTCTTGGCCCGCATCAGCCACGGCGAGCTGGAACAACTCTTCCGCGGGTATGGGTACGCTCCCTATTTCGTCGAAGGCCACGATCCTCTCATGATGCATCGGCTCATGGCCTCGACACTGGACGCCGTCGTGCAGGATATCCGGCGAATCAAGGACGCTGCGCACCGAAGTGGAGCGAAAGAACCCCCGCGCTGGCCCATGATCGTGCTCCGGACTCCCAAAGGCTGGACCTGCCCGTCGGAGATCGACGGCAAGCGGACGGAAGATTACTGGCGGTCCCATCAAGTCCCGATGGGCGATATGGATAAGCAGGCACACATCAAGATCCTCGAACAGTGGATGAAGAGCTACAAGCCGGAAACACTGTTTGATAAGACGGGACGATTCAAGCCCGAACTCGCCGAGCTGGCGCCCAAGGGAGCGCGTCGCATGAGCGCGAACCCTCACGCGAACGGTGGCCTGCTGCTCAGAGATCTGTGTCTGCCTGATTTCCGAGACTATGCCGTCAAGGTCACGAAACCAGGTGCGCTTGATGTCGAGTCTACCCGGCTCATGGGGACATTCCTGCGGGACACGATGAAGCTGAACATGGAGAGCCGGAACTTCCGCCTCTTTAGCCCGGACGAGAACAACTCAAATCGCTGGCAGGATGTGTTGGAGGTGACCAACCGCGCTTGGATGGCGGATCGCTATCCGTACGACGACCACCTGGCACCGGACGGCCGGGTGATGGAGATGCTCAGTGAGCACCAGTGCCAGGGGTGGCTGGAAGGGTATCTCTTGAGCGGCCGACATGGCTTCTTCTCCTGTTACGAAGCGTTCATCCACATCATCGACTCGATGTTCAATCAACATGCCAAATGGCTCAAGGTCTGCAACCACATCCCGTGGCGACGACCGATTGCCTCACTGAATTATTTGTTGTCTTCCCATGTCTGGCGGCAGGATCACAATGGTTTCAGCAATCAAGATACTGGGTTTATCGATCACGTGGTCAACAAGAAAGCCGAAGTGATCCGGGTCTATTTGCCTCCCGATGCCAATACGT
>JBKKBQ010000060.1:0-2951 GCA_046714015.1 Nitrospira sp. | reverse complement strand
GGTAATGGGTGGCGAACAATGTGCGTGCGCCTAATCGCACTCGGTCATGGATGTGTTCTGCAATCGCCCAGGCGATGCTCAGGCCGTCGTAGGTGCTGGTGCCGCGACCGATTTCGTCCAATAGAATCAGGCTGCGTTGAGTGGCGTGTTGGAGAATATTAGCCGTCTCGACCATTTCAACCATAAACGTACTCTGGCCCCCGGCCAGATTATCCGAGGCTCCCACTCTTGTGAAAATGCGATCGGCCAAACCGATATGCGCCTCTGCGGCCGGTACGAAGCTGCCGATTTGAGCCATCAGCATAATGAGGGCGACCTGACGGAGATAGGTGCGCTTGCCGGCCATGTTTGGCCCTGTAATGATCTCCAGCCGGATCATTTCTAGATCCAGCGCCGTATCATTCGACACGAATACCGAGTCAGTACAGAGTCGTTCGACCACGGGGTGGCGACCTTCCAGTATGGTGATGGCGCCCCCTTCCGTGACCGTTGGTTTCGAGTATCGGTGCAGGGCGGCGGCTTCAGCCAATCCGGCTACGACATCAATGAGCGAAATGGCCGTCGCCATGGCCTCCAATCGATGGGCTTCTTTCGCCAACCGTGAGCGAAGTTGAGCAAAGACCTCTTGCTCACGAGCGAGCAACTTGACATCGGCTCCAGCGACACGTTCTTCCAGTTCTTTCAACTCCGCGGTCATGAACCGCTCGGCATTGACCAGGGTCTGCTTGCGGATGTAGTCGGCGGGGACGCGAGCAAGATTGGCTTTGGTGATCTCGAGGTAGTAGCCAAACACTTGATTGTAGCGGACCTTCAATGATTCAATGCCCGTTCGGTCACGCTCCTTCGTCTCGATTGCGGCGATCCAACTTTTCCCTTCCTTGCTGGCTTTGCGCAACTCGTCTATCGCCGGGTCATAGCCGTCGTTGAAGATATTCCCATCGCGAATGGAGAGCGGCGCATCAGGTCGGATGGCTCGCTCGAGCAGGTCGTACAGATCCTGGCCGTTATCCCAGGATGCCCGTGCGTCGCACAGGAGCTGACTCTGGAGCGGCGTCAGCTGAGCTACAATCTCGGGCAAAACCGAAAGAGACTGTGTGAGGGCAAGCAGTTCTCGCGGGCCGGCCAAGCCGAGTACGATGCGACTGCCAAGTCGTGCGATATCCTGGACCTCTCGCAAACCCATACGCAATGCAGTCCGCACCTGCATGTGGTTCTTCAGTTCTTCCACCGCATCCAGCCGCAGCTGAATCTGATCGACGCGGAGTAGCGGTCTCACCAGCCACTGGCGAAGGAGTCGACTTCCCATGGCCGTGGCGGTCCGATCCAGCACACTCAGGAGAGTTGTAGGTTTCATACCCGACACGGTCTCATTCGACGCCAATGGTTTGAGGAGTTCCAGATTGCGGATGGTCGCTCCATCCAAGTGCATGTACTCGTTATTATGTCGGACAGTGAATCGGCGAACGTGATCCAGAGGAACCGTCGGTTGGGTCTCGCGGAAGTATGACAAGACCGCTCCTGCAGCGCTGCTGGCAGCTGGGAAGTCGGCACAGCCTAAGGCTTCCAAGGTTTCAACGCGGAAATGCTCAGTCAAAGTGCGAGCAGCAGATTGTTGGCTGAACGACGCTGGTGGGCGTTCACACAGGCGCGCTCCTGCGATGTGCTCGATCCAAGCGGAGGATTGGCGGACAAGATCTGCGGGGAAGAGAACTTCTCGAGGGTTCAGCCGGGCGACTTCGTTCAACAATTGCGTGAGCGCGTGGGGACCGTGAAACTCCATCCCCCAAAATTCCCCCGTTGAAACCTCAAGGACGCCCAGGCCTATCGGTATTCCATCGCCCTGGTCTGATCGAACGGCGAGGGCGACAAGATAGTTGAGCTCGGAAGGGGCAAGAAATTCCGTGTCGACGAGTGTGCCGGGAGTATACAGCCTGACGACTTCACGCCGTACGAGGCCTTTGGCGACCTTGGGATCCTCCACTTGCTCGCACAACGCGACGAGACGGCCGGCCTTCAACAACTTTGCGATATAACCTGTCGCGGCATGATAGGGGACGCCACACAGTGGAACAGGATGGGCGCTGTTTTTGTCACGAGACGTGAGGGCGATCGACAAGAGTCGGGACGCGTCCTGCGCGTCCTCGTAGAACATCTCATAAAAATCTCCGACCCGAAACAATAGTATAGCCTCGGGATATCCCTGTTTGATGTCCCGATACTGCCGCATGAGCGGGCTTAGGGACGAGTCACTCATCCGCGAAGTCCCTTGAAGACTCCATTTGCGTGGGAGCCTGGGTCCGTCCGGACATCTTCTCAAGAGATTGCCGAAGTCGCTCTAAGTTCACTTCGGCTTCCTGTAATGCCTTTGTCTTTCGTCGAAGATCGATACGCCCACGCACCCAGGGAGGAAACAACAAGATAGCCGCAACCAAAAGACCGACACCAAAACCGGCCATGATGGGTTTGTAAATGGGAGTCGAAGCTTCGAGCAATCCAAAGAAATAGCGGAGTGTGACTTCCTGTTCTTGATTCTGAAGAAAAAAAGCCAATGACAGGAGCAAAAGAATGCCGACGAGCATCAGTCGAGTCATCGTGATGAAGTCTTTCTGCCGGCTTGGAGGCTTGGCTTGATTGATCGAGGGGTTGGACGAAACACTTTCTTGATTCGAGCGAGCAATGAACGAGAACGTGAACCTCGTGCTTCCACCAGAGCTCTTCTGGTCGTCCTGGTCCGATGGACGAATCTCACTTCCAGTCGGTCCTCCGGGAGCAAATGAGGAAACCGGTCTGCCCACTCAATGGCGACGGCCGTGTCTTCTGTAAAGTAATCCGATAGTCCGAGCGTCTGGGTATGGTCTAGTTTTTTCAACCCGTAGAGGTCGACATGATTGACCGGAAGCCGTCCCCCGTATTCATGAACAATAAAGAACGTCGGACTCGAGACGGAAGCA
>JBKKBQ010000059.1:0-5260 GCA_046714015.1 Nitrospira sp. | reverse complement strand
GACATGTGCTGCGCATGTAAGTAAGCATAATCAGCATGTCCAAGCTGATTCAGCTTGCCGCCGAGCGAACGCCCAGTGTGGTGGCGGGTCATGCCCTGGATGATCCCATGCCTCCTTGGAACAATGAGGCGACCCCGCCGACGCCTCGAAGCGTCGTCGATCATCATGCGCTGGGTTATACGTATGACAACGAACCGGTCTCGCCTCAAGCCCTGCCCCTCACGATCGACGCGCCGCCGGTGACCGCCTCGATCGGCCGGGCAGGCGAGGTTGACATATTCAGTTTTGTGGTCTCTTCGTCCGGGCGCTACACGATTGCCACCGAGGGAACGACGGATGTTGTGATGGGTCTCTACGGGCCCAATGACATGACCGTGTTGCTTGTTGAGGATGATGATAGTGGGGCAGGGAGTAACGCTCAGATAGCGCGGGAGCTCGCGCCAGGCACTTATTACGCGAGGGTGCGGCATTACAGCGGTTCGTCGACTGGCGATTACCGCATTTCGGTGACACGCGCGGCCGGGACGTCAGCTCCGCCGACCCTTCAAATCAATGGCCCGGCGGTACAAGGGAGCATCGGCACCGTCAGTGAACGGAATCTGTACGGGTTTAGGGTTACTGCACCCGGCACCTATACGATCGAGACCGCCGGGAATACGGACTGCGTTCTCAGGCTCTTTGGTCCTGAAACCCCCACGAATCTCGTGGCCGAGGACGATGATAGCGGCCCCGAGGCCAATTCACGAATAGTCGCCAACCTTGAGCCCGGTACCTACTTTGCTGAAGTGCGGCATTACAGCCAGACCGGGACGGGTTTATACAGCATTTCTGTGAGGAGCTGAGAGGAACCGCTTCAGTAGCAAACGAGTCGAACATGACATTCGAAATTGTTATCAATCAATGCTCAACAGGAGTTGTCACGCCATGACTGCAAGCAATCCAGTCACGTATAATGAGGCCGAAAAACGCTATGAAATGCCGTTCGGCCACCTGCTGGTGTACGCCGATGTTCGCAAGGAAAAGAACACACTGTATATCGATTACGTTTTCGCGCCGCAGGAATTGCGCGGCAAGGGTGCGGCCGGGGAGTTCATGAGTAAATTGATGGATGTTGTGCGCGCGGAAGCACTGAAGGCGGTGCCCGTATGCGGCTATGCCGCCAGTTGGCTCGGGCGACATAGCGAGTATCAGGATCTGATTGCTGATTAGGACCGGTCATCATCCTGCTTAAACGGGCCGGTCGGCGAGACGCCGATATCATGCGCCTGCCCTAAACGTGCTGCAACTCCGCGTTTAGAAACGCAGTCGGCTAGAAACTCCTCATTAAAGATCGTACCAAGACTGCTTCTTGACCTCGTCATAAGTTGAAAAATACAGGTATTAATGAATCCAGATTCATGATCTTCGGCACTGTACCTCTATCAATCTAAGACAGGCAGGAGTGGACTCAGTAACAGCTATGGAGATTGTTGGCCACAAATCTGAGAAGAGGTGAAAACGGTACAATGCGATAGAGGAAAGAGACTTGCATGCAGCCGCCTTGAAGGTGCATAAGTACCTTCAGGAGAACACTCCCGGAACACTCAGCAAAAGTGCCAGAGTTAACCCTCCTCTAAGTAGTTGAAAAGTTGCGCGCCCGTAGCTCAGTCGGATAGAGCATCAGCCTTCTAAGCTGAGGGTCGCTGGTTCGATTCCAGCCGGGCGCACCAAACCATCAGACGGAAAATTCAAGCGAAAGCTTGCCCTCCATCGTACGTAGTCCGGTCATCGCGACCGGTCACTCCTGTGACTGAGTGCCTGAGGGCGGCAGTGTGAGGCGGCTCCGGAAGACTGCTTTTTCCCATCTTATAATGTCTTCTTTTTTGTTACCGTATTGTTCCTGAACGCGTCCCATGAATGTGTCGTAATCCCCTTCGGCCTGCATCAACTCATCCTCAGTAAGCTCTCCCCATTTCCTTTTTAGGTCTCCCTTCAATTGAATCCACTTGCCCCTGAATTGATCGGCGTTCATGTCTTCCTCCTATAAATAGGTATGAACTCTTGATTGAAGCGATCCCGGTGCATTTCGGTTTCGTCCGTGCGCTCTGCATTCAAGCCCCATAGTAGGAGAATGCTCACCGCAGCGTCCCTGGATAAACCCCTAGACCAAACCATTGCTGTTCGACAGGCTTCCCTCCCTCTGCACGGTCTTTAAAGCTGCGCCGTTGGTTCAACTGCTTACTGGTGTGCCGATGACGGTTCTGTACACAAACCAAACCAGATGAATTTCTTCTGAAATCTGTCGGACACTTCCGAGTACGAACTGTAATTGAACCTAATTTAAGCGGGGCGGGGTAGGGCCGCTCTGTAGGCATTCACGGATCAGGTCGTCATATTCCCTAATACATTTAATAGTCAGTTGGGAATCTCCCAGTAGACATTCCACGGTTGCGTCCCCTATAGTTTTGCTCTGATTCCCATCTTCAAAGGTTCGAGCGGATATGCGTCGGTTTCTTCGGCCCAAAGTCGTGATCGGCGTTCTGGTGGGGTTGATCGCCCTCTACTCGCTCGTCGGGTTTGTTCTCCTGCCCTATCTCATTCAAGCGTACGGCATCCCTGCCGTTGCGGAGCACATCAAACATCCGGTTGTGTTGCGAGAGGCAGCCTTCAATCCGTTCACGCTCGCGCTTCGTCTCAACGGCCTAGAAGTGCGAGAGCAAGACCAGACTGCGATGTTAGGGTTCGAGGAGCTGTTCGTGAACCTGCGTGCGGTCACGCTGTTTTTGCAGAAGGTCGCATTCGACGAGATCCGTGTTGTGATGCCCTTCGTGGTGGCCAAGGTGAACCCCGAAGGAAAGCTGAATCTGATGTCGTTAGCTCCGCCTTCCGATAAGGCAACCCAGCCTCCTGCTCAACCGACAAGCGAGCCGAAGAAGATGATGCCGGTGCAAATCGATCTTTTGGAGATCGGACAAGGCATTATCGAATATCGGGACGATTCGAAGGCGATGCCGGTAGTGATCGATGTGGTGCCGTTTGAGATCGTGTTGCGGAATTTCAGCACGGTGCAAGCCGAGGGAAGCGAGAATGCCCATGCTTTCACGGCGGAGATGGGAAAAGGTGAGAAGATCTCTTGGGAGGGGACTATCTTTCTGGAACCGGTGGAATCCGATGGTCGGGTGAATCTATCTGGAATCAAGCTCGAGACGTTGTATCAAGTCGTGCACGATATGTTTCAGTTCGATGTCCCGCAGGGCGTGCTCGGCCTGTCCGCCTCGTATCATTTCGATCTCCGTGGCGAGGCACCTCAGGCCACCGTGAAGAACGGAAACGTATCGATTCAGAATCTCGCCATTGTGGAACGGGATGGGATTGATCCGGTCGTGAATATTCCGAGTCTTGATGTGGGAGGAATTCAGCTGGATCTGCAACAACAGACGATCGATGTCGCGAAATTGCATTCAGCCGGTGCCCGTCTCGATGCCTGGATGGACCCAAGCGGGGCGATTAATTATCAGACGCTCTTTATGCCGATCGGTGGAAATGGGGCGTCTGAAAAATCCACGACCGCACATGCCGACCCTGAGAAAGCACCGAAGCCCTGGACCATTGTCGTTGACGAGGTCGCTCTACGGAACTATCGGGCCAGGTTGGAGGATCGGACTCTCTCCCGACCCGGCCATGCTGAGGTGTCGGCGATGAATCTCACCGTGAAGGATGTCCGGATTCCCTTCAAAAAACCGATGCCGGTGGACCTCTCACTGAAACTGAATGAGACGGGAACGATCGGCGCGCAAGGGAAGGTCACAGTCGAGCCATTGGTCGCTGATACCGCTCTCAAGCTGGAGCACATCGATATCCGGCCGTTTCAGCCATATCTCGATCGGTTTCTCAATGCCGATGTGCAGGATGGTGCCATCGATCTGAAGGGCATGGTGCACTTTGCCAAGGAACACCCGAATGGGCCCATGCTGAGGTTTCAGGGCGATCTGGCGGTCAATCAGTTGGCCGTTGCTGATCGCAAAGAATTCAACAATGTGGTGACTTGGAAGGGACTGGCCATGAATCGCGTGGCGTTGGATGTGGAGCCGACCGCTGTAAAAATCGCCGAAGTGGTCTGGCAAGAACCGTCTGTGCAGTTGGTGGTGGAGCCCGACGGCCGACTCAATCTTTCTCAGTTGGCCGCCTCGCCGCCGCTTGGCGATCAGCCGGTGGCTCCAAACCAAGCTGAAAAGGAGAAGTCCCACGCCAAAGCGGCGGAGCCCGTACCGGTGACCATCGACAAGGTCAAATTGGTCAAATTGGCGGCAATCTTTCGAGACCTGTCGATCGAACCGAATGTCAAGACCAGCCTCACCGAGTTTGGAGGGACTATCAAAGGGTTGTCGTCTAGGCAGCTCAAGAAAGCCGATGTCAACTTGTCGGGAAAAGTCGGCAGGGCGGCTCCACTCAAAATCGTCGGAAAGATCAACCCGCTGAGCGAGGACGCCTTCACCGACTTGATCATTACGCTGGGAGGAATGGATCTCAGAGCGGCTGGTCCGTACAGCGGCAAGTACGCCGGCTATGGGTTGTCGAAGGGAAAACTGTCGCTCGATTTGAAGTACAGGGTGTCGCAAAAAGTCTTGGAAGCGGAGAATCTCGTGCACGTCGATCAGCTGACATTCGGCGAAAAGACCGACAGCCCGGATGCCACGTCCTTGCCGGTGCCGCTTATCGTGGGACTGCTGAAGGATCGCAAAGGCTTGATCGAGGTCGACATGCCGATTCGCGGCAATCTCAACGACCCGGATTTCAAGTACGGCAAGGTGGTGATGTCGACGTTGCTGAATCTACTTGGAAAAGTCGTGGCCTCGCCGTTTGCGTTGATGGGGAAGCTTGTACCGGGCGGGGGCAACGAGGAGGATCTGCAGTTCATCGAGTTCCAGCCCGGCAGCGCCGCTCTGCTCGAGAGTGAAATGCACAAACTCGCGGCGCTGGAGAAAGCGCTGGATGAGCGGGCCGGACTGAGGCTCGATATCAAGGGAACGACCGATGCGGCGCGTGATGTGGCGGTGCTTCAAACGATGAAACTTCGAGCTCAGCTGTTCGCGATGAGCGGTGGGGTCAACCCGGATCAGGAAGAGCTGTCACCGAAAGAAGAGCAACGGCTGGTGGAAAAATTGTATGCGAAACTCCCGGCGCCTGATCCATCAGCGACACCGGCGGAATCCGTGCAGCCGACCGTGGAAGACATGAAGCGAAAACTCGCGGCGGCCATCCAAATCTCCCCGAGCGAATT
>JBKKBQ010000058.1:0-3669 GCA_046714015.1 Nitrospira sp. | reverse complement strand
GATGAGTTGCAAGTGCAACAGGAGGACAGTGTGACCGGTGCACTACCTCGAGTTTGATATCACTTTCTGAGCAGGTGGAGGGCTAGTCGCGGACACCTGATGCATCAATGCAAGTTACACATTCGCTATGATGTTACTTAGAAAAGACGCTCCGAGCCTCATCAGTCGAGACGGACAGTCTGTCTCATAAGAATGAAATGATCCGATATAGGTCTCGTATCTGTGAGTGCGACTGCTACATCCTCCATTCATTAAAGCACTTACTGTGAGAGATTTGTAGCACGGTCTTTGCGTTCGACTACGTCTGTGTGCCTTGTCACTAAAGTCACTTTTTTTACCAAGTCCTATTTGGGGAGGATGCCATGAACAGAGTAACCCCCCTTCGGCTGATGATTCTGCCGTTACTGGCAGCGCCGATTTTTTTTGGAGCTCAGAGCGTGAATGCACAACTCGGTGCATCGGATACTGTCCAAGGTACGACGCCGGCTTTCCCACGGTCCGACAAATGCACGACTTCAGAGCCGTGCCGGAATGTGACGGGGGAGATTGTCAAGATTGAAGAATCGTATTGGATCGCGCAGCCCAACGGCGTCCAGAGTCACATCCGGGTCGTGCCCGATACCAAGATTCAATCACGTGTGAAAGTGGGCGATAGCATCGCGGCCCAGATCACATCGAAGGGAGTAGCAGAAGCGATCCTTAAAATGGACGAACCCTTGAAACCTAAAGAATTGCCGGTTCCATCGGGTTCACTCAAGGATATGCGATAAGGCGGACATGATCCCAGTCACCAGAACCAGTGTAGAGCGGCAGACAGCCGCTTACTGCGCGGCCATTTCAAGGATCTCTCTCAAGAATATTCATCAATCCCGATCAACTCAGGGCGGCCTGTGAGCAGATCAGGAGCAGGGCGATGCCCTGTTGTCGATTCAGGATCAGCGGAGGGCTATCTATGCCACCGAACACATTTCAACAACTCCACTATTATGGACAAAGTCCCTGGCTGGACAATCTGACCAGACAGATGATCACCGGCGACCGGCTAGAGCGATTGGTTCGCGAACAAGGCCTTCGCGGAATTACGGCCAATCCGACAACCTTTGCCGCAGCCCTTTCGAGCGAAGAATATGATCAAGAAATCCAGGAATTGGTGCGTCACGGCAAAACCACCAAGCATATTTGGGAAACCTTGTTGGTTCGGGACGTGCAGCTTGCCTGCGACGTCTTGCGAGAGGTCTACGAATCATCGGATGGACTGGACGGCTTTGTCAGTTTGGAAGTCTCGCCGCACCTGGCCTATGACACCGAAGAGACGATGATCGAAGCGCGCCGGTACAGGGAACTCGTCAATCGCCCCAATCTGTTCATTAAAATTCCCGCCACGGATGCCGGCGTTCCGGCGATTGAGCAACTCTTGTGTGAAGGGGTGCCGATTAATATCACGTTGTTATTTTCCATTCAGAGCTATCAGGCGGTCATAGAAGCCTATCTGTCCGCTCTCGAGCGCAGAGCCACCGATGGCCGGCCACTGCGTCCGATCGCATCCGTGGCCAGCTTCTTCGTGAGCCGGGTCGATACATTGGTCGATCGGCTGTTGACCCGGCGAATTCCGTCGGGCGATCGAGAATCGGATTCGTTGCCGGCTAGGCTGCTGGGACGCACGGCGGTGGCCAACGCCAAGTTGGCGTATCACACCTTCACGCAAGCGTTTCGGAGCGAGCGATGGGAGCGGCTTGCGGCGAAGGGGGCACGAGTCCAACGACCGTTATGGGCCAGTGTAGGGACAAAAAACCCTGCGTACAGCGATCTCTGGTACGTCGAACCGCTCATCGGTCGTGACACCGTGGCCACCATGCCTGAAAAAACCTGGTCGGCTTTCGCCGATCACGGACGAATCATGGAGAATGCCGTGGAAGCCGGCGTGGCTGAGGCGTCGCAAGTGATGCGGGATTTAGAGAAAGTCGGGATCAATCTCAACTGCGTCTTGTGGCAGCTTGAGCACGAAGGGGTTCAACAATTTGTCGATTCATTCGATGCGGCTCTTGCGACGTTGGAAAAGAAACGGAAGCAGTTGTTAGCCCATAGTGTTCATGACAGTTCGTGACGAAACCGCCAAGATGCCATGCGAGACAGGCGCGCGGAGCCGCAAGGAAGGGAGGCAGACTTGAAACCGTCTGTTGACCGAGCGGCGAGCTCGCCTGCCGGCTGCGCGAAGCTCGCGGCCAGGCTTGTCGTAGCGGCGTATCGGCGGGTGCAGTAGAAGTGGTCATGAATAATGTGGGTGAGGGCGCATTCCGAAAGCGGCGGTGCGGCGAGGAACAATCCGCCTAGTCGGCGTGGTGAGGCAGCGACATGATGAAAGTCGCCATCAATGGCTTGGGGCGAATCGGCCGGGCCACGTTCAAAATTCTGGCAAGCACGCCGGAACTCGAGCTGGTGGCGATCAACGACCTGACTCCTCCTGACAGTCTGGCCTACCTGCTGAATCACGATACGGTCTATGGTCGCTATCATATCCGAGTGAGCGCCGATCAGGATGCGCTCACGATGGCGGACCGCAAGTACACCGTCTATGCAGAGCGCGATCCCCACAATCTTCCGTGGAAAGAGATGGGGGTCGATGTCGTCTTTGAGTGTTCGGGGCAGTTCAACACAAAGACCGCGCTCTCGAAACATCTTGAGGCTGGAGCCAAGCGGGTGATCCTCTCGGCTCCGGCCAAGGATGAAGATATTCCGACCGTCATCTATGGTGTGAATGTGTATGACGAGAAGGATGGGCCGATCGTGTCGTGCGCCAGCTGCACGACGAATTGCGTGACACCGATCGTCGAAATCATCGACCGCCGTCTAGGTTTACAAAAAGCGGTGATGACGACGACCCATGCTTACACCGCCAGTCAGGCATTGGTCGATGGACATGAGAAGAGCAAGCGTCGCGGACGGGCGGCTGCGGTGAACCTGGTGCCGTCCGTCACGGGCGCAGCGGTCGCGACGACGCGGGCCTTGCCGAATCTCAAAGGACGATTTCAAGGTGTGGCCGTCAGAGTCCCTGTCCCGATTTGCTCACTGTCCGATATCGTGATGCTGACGGAACGGGCAACGAGCGTCCGTGAAGTGAACGACATCTTCTTGCAAGAGGCGCGCAGCGACCGATATGCCGGAGTCGTGGGCGTGACGGAGGATCCGGTTGTGTCCTCCGACATCATTCAAGATCCACGCGCCTCCATCGTCGATGTGGACATGACGCAGGTGGTGGACGGCAATTTGGTCAAGGTGATGAGTTGGTATGACAACGAGTGGGGCTACGCCAGCCAAATGGTCCGTCAGGCGGTGTCGATGGCGCTCATTGTGCCGGTCGAGAGCTGACGCCGCGTGGATCCAACAGGATGCTGAAAAAGCCCGCCAGCTGCGTGCTCGCATCGCTTAGAGCTCAATGTACCATCGGGCAAGAGCTGCTAACGTAGCTCGGGGTGGGCCGGGTGAGAACGAATACGCCTCGCCTTCTCAGACACTGGGCGCTCCCCATCTCGCGCCCGTCCGCAGACACTTTTGATTTTTGGTCTTGCCCGCATTGATGAGTCTGCGAGGCGTGTCAGCCTGGCACCTGTCAGTCTTCGTTTTTCTACGCATCAGCTCCATGAAATTCCTCCATTGCATGACAGCTTTTCA
>JBKKBQ010000057.1:0-5768 GCA_046714015.1 Nitrospira sp. | reverse complement strand
CCAGAGCCCCAGATCGCGGGCGATCGCTGAGGAGAGGATGGTGTGTGACGCACCGGTGTCGAGAATCAACTGAGCGGGTCTTGTGCCGTTGATCAAAATGGGAACAATCCACAAGGAGCCGATCCGCTCCAACGGCACCGAGAATGCCGAAGCCTGCACAGGATGGCTCTGTAGGACCTCGGCAGGATCTGGTGATCGAGGGATGGGCTCCGGCGTACTTTTCGGATGTACAGGTGTAGAGGGTTGGCTTGGTCCCAAGAGGGTGCAGCTGCGCAACCCGGATGGAGTATTCGTAATCACAGTGGTGCCCGTTGCATCAGTACAAGAGTAAAGCGCCGCAGATACGGATGACGCGAATCCGAGCACAAGAAGACTACCGAGATACAGCCTGTGCCACCTGGAGCGTGAGGACTGTCGGCGTTGTAGCAGGGGATCCACCGTCATACGTTATTCACTCTCTTACGACCATATTGCGCATGCGAGAAAGCTGCGCCATGCTGATTGTCGCATATTCCGTACGTTCATGTATGGTGTTATGGTGTATGAGATGAGAGGTCAGCGAGTCATCTGATGGAAGAGAGTGGCCTGTGGTAACTGCGCGGAGGGTGAGAGCGATGTTTTAGCGTTTCGCCTGTGGTGGCATGTATTTGATCATCTCGTCGGCGAGCTCTTTGGCGATGTCCTTGAGGCTGGGCTTGATGAACATATAACTGTTTGAACGTTCATGGCGTGCTTTCCAGACCGTTGTGCCGGTCGTGGCATCGATCAATCGGAGGCTCAGCCCGACTCGTCCCACGTTATCTCCTTCCTTTCGCACGTATTCCCATGAGTTGACCCGGACGACGAGGAAGGAATCGACATTGAGCGCTTTTCCGAGCTTGATGGCCGAATCTTTATCGGATTGGCCTGTCATCTCCAGACGGGAGAAGTAAAACACGAGCGAGTCGAACGCCTCTTTCGAGGCCTGGAAGATATCAGTCACGTTTTCGGGCGAGACGACCCGTTCGATACTTCCCTGTCGATTCAGGGCTCCGGCCAAGACTTCTTGAATGTCTTCCCGGGCGCTGTCGTATTGGCTTGCCATCGGCGGCAACACGGCGATGGTCTGAGGCCGAAACACCTTGGCGCCGGGGCCTTCCCACACTTCCTGCAAGCCGCCGCAGCCGCAGAGCAGCAAAACAAGAGTCATCGCGGATAGTATGTACGCATATGATCGAGACAGCATGGTCTTAGTATACCATTAGAATGTGAGTGCAATAGAAGCGGAAACCAGCGCGCCTTTTTCGCGAAAGTCATAGCCGCCTCCGGCATCGGCACGAAAATTAAACCATCGGATGCCCAGCCCCGCCGTGGGGACAAAGGGAGTGGACGCATCCTGCATATTCTTGAAGGTACCGATTCTAAACGAAAGAAATTCCGCCAAGATCGTTTGCTCGAGGCCCAAGCTCAAGAGCTGGTTCTTCACCCCCGGGACAAAGGTCTTGTTCGAGGTCGCATCCACATCGGCCGTCAACGTCAGCGTAGAGTAGGGGTTGATGGCGACGCCGAATCGGACCTGTGGCTCCAACTTCACCTCACCTCCACCGGCGGCATCGAAGCTCGGCTTGTTGATATCCTTGGCGACGACGGCAAATCGAACCCATGAAGATGGGCGATAGATCGCTCCCAAGTCAATGCCATAGGTCGTTGAGATGTTTGGTTTTCCGAAATGGTCGGTCGTGCTGACACCGCTGCCACCAGTGAGGTCTGTAGAACCGTTGTACGAAGCGCCCTGAATGACTTTCGCTGTAATGCCGATCGAAAAAGTCTTGTCGGAAAAGGCATAGGCATAGGAAAAGGCTAACTGCCTCGCTTCCAGCCCGCGAAGTGCCATCTGACCCTCCACGGTGATGGGTGTTCCCGGCCCGCCCGGTTGGGATACCTGCACGGGAGTTGAGACGAATCCACCTCCGGTTGCAACGTCAGACACGTTGAATCCGAATGCATGTTCGCCAAGGTGTCCCTTGACATAAAGACCGGCGGATCCGTTGACGGAAACAGTGGCACCTGGTCGATTGATGCGGTCTGCGATATCTCGAGCCCTCGCCGCCAGATTGGGGTCAGACGTATTGCTGCCGTCGAAGTTCTCCAGGTCATGAAGGGCATCACCTATGCCACGGCGATCGATCGCCAGTCCTCCCCCTTGAGCGCGGATATCCACTGTCTGGGTCATGGCCAAGCCGGCGGGGTTCCAGTAGGTGGCGAACGCATTGGTCGTGACGGCGACTCCGGCGCCTCCCATGCCCATCGCGCGGGGCCCCACGATCACAAACTCGGCTGCCGAGCCGTAGGATGGCCACGCTGAGGCCACCAGCACAACGGCTATTCGGAGCCATGGCGAACAGCGCATGTCCGTTCCTCTGATCCCATCAGCAGTTCTGCGAGTCTAGAGAAGGAACGAGTGTTCGTCAAGAAATCCGGGTCTGTTCAACCGTCGGGAGGGCGTATAGGTGAGTTGTGGCGCGGGATCAAGAAACGATTTGTCCGTCCTGCATCTGAATAATGCGGTCGCATTGGGCGGAGAGTTTGTCGTTATGGGTCACGATCACGAAGGTGGTGCCGCGTGTCTTGTTCAAGGTGCGCATCAATCCGAACAACCCGTCCCCGCTGTGTGTGTCGAGGTTGCCGGTCGGTTCATCGGCCAAGACCAAGCCCGGATTCTGCATCAACGCACGTGCCATGGCGACGCGCTGCTGCTCGCCGCCTGAGAGTTCTCCCGGCTTGTGATGGAGGCGATGTTCCAATCCTACTTCCGTGAGGAGGGTTGTCGCGTCGGCCTTGACCGAAACGGGACCGCGACGTTGTACGAGGGCCGGCATGCAGACGTTTTCCAGCGCGGTGAACTCGGCAAGCAGATGGTGAAATTGAAACACGAACCCAATCCTCTGATTCCGGAACTCCGCCTGTTGAGGGTCCGTCATTCGAAAGAGGTCATGCCCATCGAACGACACGGTACCGCTGCTCGGCTTATCGAGCGTTCCAATGATATGGAGCAACGTGCTCTTGCCGGCTCCCGAGGCTCCCACAATCGCCACCAGCTCGCCGCGCTGAATTTCAAGGTTAATCCCCTTGAGGACCGGCAGGTCATAGGACCCCATCGAAAAGGCTTTATGGAGATTGGTGACTTTAATCATCCCGATATTCTTAATCTCAGTCCTCAGTCCTCGTTACTCGGCACTTTTTAGTCCTGCGAATCTATTCATATCGCAACGCGGCGACTGGTTCCAGCTTCGCGGCCTGATTGGCCGGATAGACCGTCGCCAGAAAGCTGATCAAGATGGCGGACCCGGCCACAAGCAGCACGTCCTCGGTCAGCACGTGAACCGGAATGCTCGAGATGTAGTACACCGAGGCGTCGAACGTCCAAAACGTTTGAATCAGCCAGAGAAACGTGTAGCCCAACGGAATGCCGATGGCCGTCCCTGAAAATCCGATGATTAAGCCGTTCAGCATGAAGATGCGTCGGATGCTGCGTTTCGTGGCGCCCATCGCTTTGAGGATCGCGATTTCTTTCTGCTTTTCCGTGACGATCATCGTCAGGGTGCTGACGATGTTGAATGAGGCCACGATCGTGATCAGGACCAGCAGGAGAAACATCATTGTTTTCTCCAGCTTCAAGGCCGAGAAGAGATTGCGATTCAGTTGCATCCAATCTCTGGCTCCATGGCTGAATCCCAGTTCCTGTTCGATCGTGTGGGCGATCTCTCCGGCGCGGAACACATCCGTGACCTTGACTTCGATTCCGGTCACGCTCGCGCCAAGGTTGAAAAACTTCTGTGCCTCGCCGAGTTCGATATAGGCAAAGGAAGAATCGTATTCGAACATGCCGGAATGGAACAGGGCGACCACGGCGAACGTTCGGATCTTGGGCACCATTCCCATCGCGCTGATGGGGCCGACGGGAGAGACCACGTTGACCGTATCGCCGACAAACACCCCCAGTCTGAGCGCCAGCTCCTTGCCGAGAATAATGCCCGGTTTTTCAACGGCGCGGAGGTCGCCTTGAGGGTCATCGGCTGGAGCTTGCAGCACTTTCACGGGAGTGAGCAGGTCGAGCAGCCGTCCCATCGTGAGGTTCTTGGCAAGTTCGGTGACATTGGCTTCTCGTTTCGGATCGATCCCGCGCAAAATGATTCCTTGCACCCCGCTCTGCGTGGTGAGGAGCACTTGGCGGAACACAAAGGGCGTGGCTGCGACGACCTCGGGGACCGTCTGGATCTTGTCGGTCAGACGGTCATAGTCGGTCATGTGCTCTTTCATTCGTTCTTGGACGATGATATGGGCCGTCGTGCCGAGAATCTTGCTCTGAATGTCTTCCCGAAATCCGGTCATGATGCCGACCGTCCCGATCAGCGCTGCCACCCCCAGGGTGATGCCGGCCACCGACACGAACGTATTGAGCGAGATGGTTCGGTTACGGCGCTTGGCGCGCAGGTAGCGGAGTCCGACGAAGATTTCGTACGGGAGGGCCACTCTTACGCTTTCTCCGGCCGGAGCTGAGGAAAGAGGACCACATCGCGGATAGATGCTTGGTCGGTAAACAGCATGATCAATCGGTCGATCCCGATCCCTTCTCCGGCGGTCGGCGGCATCCCGAATTCAAGGGCGCGGAGAAAGTCTTCATCGACGAGATGCGCCTCTTCATCGCCCGCCTCCCGCTGAGCCGCCTGGCCGTCAAACCGTTCACGTTGGTCCAACGGATCGTTCAACTCGGAAAAGGCATTCGCGATTTCTCGCCCGGCAATGTAGAGCTCGAATCGATCGGTCAGACTCGGGTCCGTATCCTTCCGCCTGGCGAGCGGCGAAATCTCGATGGGGTAATCGGTAATAAACGTGGGTTGCTGTAAATTAGGTTCAACGGTTTCCTCGAAGATCTCGTTGACGATCGTGAACAACGATGCCTTGGGATCCACCGGCACATTCAGTCGTTTCGCGGCTGCCAAGGCCTTTTCTCGATCGTGGAGCGCAGATGGGTCGAGCTGATTCACCTCTAGGATGGCTTGGTGGTACGACCAACGTCGCCAAGGCGGTGTGAGATTGATCGCTTTCCCCTGATAGGGAATCACCGTCTTGCCAAGAATCTGTTGAGCCAGTCTCGATATTAGTTCCTCAGTGAGCGCGATCAAATCCTGATAGTCCGCGTATGAGACATAGAACTCCAGCATCGTGAATTCCGGATTGTGAATCGTCGAAATACCTTCGTTCCGGAAGTTTCGATTGATCTCGAATACGCGCGGAAATCCGCCGACGATCAAGCGCTTCAAGTACAGCTCCGGCGCGATACGCAAGTAGAGATCGACGCCGAGCGCATTGTGATGCGTGACAAAGGGCTTGGCCGCCGCACCTCCTGGAATCGGGTGCATCATGGGCGTTTCGACTTCGAGGAACTCTCGCTCTATGAGAAAGGCCCTGATACCGGCGATGATCCGGCTCCTGGTGGAAAAGATCTGATGGACTTGGGGGTTGGCGATCAGATCGACGTAGCGCTGCCGATATCGGGTTTCGACGTCCGTCAGACCATGCCACTTTTCGGGGAGAGGGCGAAGGGCCTTGCTGAGAAACGTCAGCTGATGAACCTCGACTGTGAACTCGTTCGTCTTCGTGCGAAACAGTGTTCCAGTGACACCGATCCAGTCGCCGAGATCGAGCTGTTCCACGACGCAGTACGCCTGTTCTGAGAGCAAATCTTTCTTGAGATACACCTGAAGGCGGTCGGACCCGTCTTGTAG
>JBKKBQ010000056.1:0-6197 GCA_046714015.1 Nitrospira sp. | reverse complement strand
GGGATGGTTCGGCGTGGGGCTCGGTCTAGCGGAGCTCATTGCACCGCGGCGTGTCGCGGCTATGATCGGAGTGAACCCGAAACATCGAACACTGATTAGACTGATGGGGCTGCGGGAACTTGCTAGCAGCGCCGGAATTGTGCGCGACGGCTCCTCCGCGGCTGCCGTGTGGACAAGAGTCGCGGGAGACATCATCGACTTGGCTCTCCTGAGCGCTGCCTTCACGTCGAACCGGTCCCATCGAGTCAGGCTGGCAGCGGCAACTGCCTCGGTGCTAGGCGCGACGATGGTGGATGTCATTGCGGCTCAACAATTGAGCCGTGGGGTCGAAACCAGAAACGGCACAGTTCCGATCACCGTCGCACTCATCGTCAACCGCGAGCGCGAAGAGCTGTACCGCCATTGGCGGCAGTTGACGAATCTGCCGCAATTCATGAAACACCTGATACACATTGAAGTGAAAGACGACCGGCAATCGCACTGGACGGCCAGCGGCCCGGCCGGCTCCACCCTGGAATGGGATGCTGAGATTACGGAGGACCGAACGAATGAGCTCATAGCCTGGAGATCGGTTGAAGGCTCCGAAGTCTATCATGCGGGGTCTGTCCGGTTCGAGCCGGCGCCCGGCGCCCGCGGCACGCTGGTCACGGTACACGTCGACTATCGTCCCCCGTTGGGAACGGTGAGTGCCGCTGTCGCCGCATGGTTCGGTGAAGACCCGAGTCAAACGGTGAAGATGGATCTGAGGCGATTCAAGCAGATAATGGAAACGGGAGAAGTGATCACGACAAATGGTCAACCGGCAGGACGAGCGGAAAGCACGTCGTGGAAATATGACAGCGCCGTGAGGCGGTAGTGCTAAGTGCTGAGTCCTGAGTCCTCAATTTCAGGACGAACCTGAGCCCTCAGGACTAATCTCAGGACTAATCCCAACACTCAGCACTGAGGAGATGCCATGAAAGCCAACTGCTGGTACGGCAAGCAAGACATGCGGGTAGTGGATGTGCCGGAACCGAAGGTTCTCAATAAGCACGATGCGATCATTAAAGTTTCGTCGACGGCAATCTGTGGTTCGGAACTGCATCTCTACAACGGCTTCGTGCCGACGATGGAACAGGGCGACATTATGGGGCATGAGTTCATGGGCGAGGTCGTCGAAGTCGGTCCAAAGGTCAAGCATCGACGCGTCGGCGATCGCGTCGTCGTCGCGTTTCCGATTTCGTGCGGACAGTGCTTCTTCTGCAAGAAAGAACTTTACTCGCTGTGTGAGAACACCAATCCCAATGCATGGATGGCGGAAAAGTTCTTCGGCCATTCGCCGGCCGGCATCTATGGCTACTCGCATTTGACCGGCGGCTTTGCCGGGGGCCAGGCCGAATATGTTCGAGTGCCGTTCGCCGACGTCGGGACGGTGAAAATCGAAAACGGCTTGTCTGATGAGCAAGTCCTCTTTCTCTCCGACATTTTTCCGACCGGCTACATGGCCGCTGAACAGTGCGACCTTCAGCCGGGGGATACGGTGGCGATATGGGGTTGCGGTCCCGTGGGCCAGTTCGCCATCCGCAGTTGCTTCATGTTAGGCGCCGAATGCGTCATCGCCATTGACCGGTTCCCGGAGCGGCTTCAGATGGCCCGAGACGGTGGCGCGGACACGATCAACTATGAAAAGACGGATGTGTACGACACGCTGATGCAGCTGACCGGCGGACGGGGGCCGGACTCCTGCATGGATGCCGTCGGACTGGAGGCTCATATGCCGGGGCCTCTGTATTATTACGACCGCATGAAACAGGCCGTCATGTTGGAATCGGACCGGCCCATTGCCCTGCGGCAAGCCATCATGGCCTGTCGAAACGGCGGCACGGTATCCGTTCCGGGTGTCTACGGCGGCTTCATTGACAAGTTTCCGATGGGATCCGTTATGAATCGATCGCTGACGATCAAGACCGGACAGACTCATGCGCAACGTTACTTCAAGCCCCTTCTCGATCGGATCATCAACGGCGACATCGATCCGAGTTTTGTCGTGACGCATCGCATGAAGCTGTCCGATGCGCCGCACGGATTCGACATCTTCAATCGAAAAGAGGACGGCTGCATCAAGATCGTCATGACGCCGTAGGGTCAGGCCTTGCTCCTTCAGCCCAACTCAGGTTGTATTCTTCCTAGTATTGCCTCGTGAATACTCTTATCATAATCCGTTTGCCCCCGATTCCTCTTATGCATCAAGACCTAGAAATGCTGATCAGACAAGTGGCGATTCAAGAGGCATTGACAAGGTAGGCTGCATGGCGCATTCATCCAACGGCTTCGACCGCAATCGGATCTTCACGCTTGTCTTTCTGGCGTTGTTCGTCGTCTTGCTCTACCTCTTGGCGCAGATCTTCAGCCCCTTCCTCATGCCGATCCTGTGGGCCATTATCCTGGTCCGGGTGTCCTATCCAATCTATCGATGGGTTCTCGCGCGTCTGCATGGTCGATCTGATGCGGCCGCCGCCATCATGACGATCGCCGTGTTGATGTTGGCAGTGGCCCCGGCTGCCTATTTCGTCTTCGCGCTCGTGCAGGAAAGCATCGCGGCATACGAGAACGTCGCTCAATGGCTCAAGGGCGGCGGTTTGACCGAGGCGTCCGAATATATCTCGACCATGCCGCTGATCGGGGCTCGCAGTCAGGAATGGATGGGACGGCTCATCGTCCATCGAGAGGAATTCGAAGCATCGATCATGACGGGCGGGCGGGCGGTGAGTGGCTTCTTGCTCGCTCAAGCGGCTGATGTGATGAAGAATGCTCTTTTCGTCGCCACCGATTTCCTCGTGATGCTCTTCACCTTGTTTTTCTTGTTCCGCGACGGCCCGCACCTGTTTGACCGGCTGTATCGGGCCATGCCGTTGAATCCAGAACATAAAGCGAAGTTATTTGAGCGTATGCGCATAACCATCACCGCGGTCGTGAGGGGCACTCTTCTGACGGCAGTGGCCCAAGGCTTCGTGTCAGGGTTAGCATTTTGGTTGCTCGACGTGCCATTCCCGGTTTTCTTGGGTGCGCTTAGCGCTCTCCTGTCTCTTCTGCCGTTCGGGGGAACTTTCTTCGTCTGGGGGCCGGTGGCGCTGTATTTATTTATCGTCGCGCCGGTATGGAAAGGAGCCGTTATGATCGCCGTGGGCGGCGGTCTGGTGGGGCTCATGGACAATGTTCTACACCCTTACCTGGTAGGCTCCGGCGCGAGCCTGCCTATATTGGCGCTGTTCTTTGCCTCGGTGGGCGGTCTTGCCTATTTCGGGTTCATCGGCTTGTTTCTGGGCCCCATTCTGTTGGCCATCGTGATGGCGGCCTTTCAAATTTACGAGGAAGAATACCAGGACATCACTCGCGGCCACCTCCGTCAATAAGTCCTACCGCCTGGCCTCAGGCTAGGGCAATTCCCAGGTGGATCAGCTATTAAATTCCGACTAAATGGCAGTGGCATCGATGAAACGAAGCAAGAAGCGAATCTGCGAGGTTGGGTATCCGTAACAATCAAGGTGCCCCGCGGCCGAGCCATGGAAGCACGCGGTCATTGACGAAAGGAACCGCTCGATGGGAGATCAGAAGACAACCTCGCTCAGGCAATGGCCGGGCCAATCGTATCCGCTCGGCGCCACCTGGGACGGCAAAGGCGTCAATTTCGCGCTGTTCTCCGAACATGCCACGGGCGTCGAGCTCTGCCTGTTCGATTCACCCGACGCCGAGAAAGAATTTTCGCGCGTGCGCTTTACCGAATACACCGATCATGTGTGGCATGCGTATCTTCCGGAAGTGTTGCCGGGACAATTGTATGGGTATCGTGTTGAGGGGCCATACGACCCCAAGCAGGGGCATCGCTTCAATCCCAACAAAGTCCTGCTGGATCCCTACGCCAAAGGCATCGGACGCGAGGTGAAATGGGCCGATGAAGTGTTTGGGTACCGTCTGAACGATCCCGAAGGAGATCTCTCCTTCGATGAACGTGACAGCGCGGCTTACGCCCCGCTGGCGGAGGTGATTGATCCCGCGTTTACCTGGGGCAGCGACCGCCCACCGCGCACGCCTTTTCACAAAACCATTATTTATGAACTGCATGTGAAAGGTTTCACACAGCTTCATCCTCTTGTTCCCGAGTCGTTGCGTGGAACCTATGCGGGGCTCGCATCGGATGCGGTGATCAAACATCTCACGGATCTCGGCATCACCGCGGTCGAACTCTTACCCATCCATTACTTCCTCAACGATCGACACTTGGTCGAGAAAGGGCTGACCAACTATTGGGGCTACAACACGCTCGGTTACTTTGCGCCGGGCAGCCGATATGCCGCGCCGCTGAGCGTGCAGGACTCGGTGTATCAATTTAAGATGATGGTGGCGGCGCTCCACGACGCCGGCATCGAGGTGATTTTGGATGTGGTGTACAATCATACCGCCGAGGGCAATCACCAGGGTCCGACGCTGTCGATGCGAGGCATCGACAATGTGGCCTATTACAAATTGACGCCGGACGATCAGCGGTACTACATGGATTACACCGGCACGGGCAATTCCTTGAACGTGCGGCACCCCCGTGTCCTCCAATTGATCATGGACAGTTTGCGGTACTGGGTGCAGGACATGCACGTGGATGGATTTCGCTTCGATTTGGCCAGCACCTTAGCCCGCGAGTTGTACGAAGTAGATCGGCTCGGCGCCTTTTTCGACATCATCCATCAAGATCCGGTGCTGTCGCAGGTCAAGTTGATCGCGGAGCCGTGGGATGTCGGCGCGGGCGGCTACCAAGTTGGGAATTTCCCCGTGTTGTGGAGCGAATGGAACGGGATTTACCGCGACAACATCCGTCGGTTCTGGAAGGGCGACAAGGGCCTGCTGCCGGAGTTCTCCACCCGCCTGAGCGGCAGCAGCGACCTGTATAAAAGCGACGGCCGAAAACCCTACGCCAGCATCAATTTCATCACCTGCCACGATGGGTTCACGCTGAATGACCTCGTGAGTTACAACGAGAAACACAACGAGGCCAACGGCGAGAACAATCAAGACGGCGCGAACGACAATAACAGTTGGAACTGCGGCGCGGAAGGACCTACGGACGATCTAGGTATCAAGACATTGCGCGCGCAGCAACGGCGCAATTTCATGGCGACCCTGCTGCTGTCGGCCGGCGTGCCCATGATTTTGGCCGGCGATGAATCAGGCCATTCGCAACAGGGCAACAACAATGCATACTGCCAAGATAACGAACTCACCTGGTTGAACTGGGAGTTCAGTCAGGAGCAGCAGGCCTTCCTACAATTCGTCCGGCAAGTGATCGCCCTCCGGCGCGCCGAACCGGTCTTCCAGCGACGGAAATTCTTTCAGGGACGGCACGTCGACGGCGCCGATGTGCCCGACATCTCCTGGTTTCAGCCGTCGGGTGAAGAAATGTCCGACGAAACATGGGGCGCGGGATTTTCTCAATGTCTCGGCGTCAGGTTTCCGGGAGACTTGATCGGCGATGTGAATGAGCGAGGCGAGCCGATTGTGGGAAACTCCATCGTCCTTCTCGTGAATGCGCACCACGAGCCGATTCCTTTTACGTTGCCGCTTCGTGGCGAATCTGAAAATTGGGAACGTCTTATCGATACGGCCGACCCAGCGGCGGAGCCGGCCAAATATCGTGGAAGCGAGCCCTACACGATTCAGGGACGCTCAATGGCCGTCCTACGATCAAATGTCCCGACAAAGCCCGACGAGTCTCTCGTCGCAGCGGCAGGCGCCGACGCGGTACGCACGAAATAGGGGTACGTTAGTTTTGAGATGGAGCAGGACGAAGCGGGCCATGCGACCCCTGAAACTTGCCTCACCGAAGCGGACGAGCGTTCGAAGCGCGAACGGAACGGCCAGGGACGGAACTTTGCTTGTCTCGTCCCTGACCGCCAGTGGGCTATCTATGCCTTGTCCTCGTCAATTGGCTGGTTTTCGCCTGGTTGACGACCACCGCCGATCACACCACTTCCTGCATTATTATTTGTTGCGTATGTCTTTTAATGTGCCTTCATGCCCATGTGCACCAGCCAATTGTGCCGGTCGCACTCATGCATTTCCCGCCACGATGCAAGCAGCAGTAAGGAGCGTTGTCGGCTAGGGCAATCGGCAGGTGTCAGGACGGACTGGCAATGCTACCGTCTTGGTAGTTGGAAGGTCCTGATGGC
>JBKKBQ010000055.1:0-8231 GCA_046714015.1 Nitrospira sp. | reverse complement strand
AACAATCGCGGGTGCTGGGCTGGATGTCTACGAGCAAGAACCGATGGTCCCGGCTGGGTTGAGATCTCTCCCGAATGTGGTCCTTCTTCCACACCTCGGATCGGCCACGCTCGAGACTCGCGTTCGGATGGGACTCATCTGCCTCGACAATATTGCCGCCGTGTTGGAGGGTCGTTCAGCGCCGAATCGGGTGAACTAAGGTGTGATCGCGGAATGGGGATGAAACTACGATGCAAACTGAAAACCGGCGTTCCCTCCGCCTTGTCTTCCCTTCAGGGCCGCCAGTCGCTGAGGGACATCATGGAATGAAGGAATAGACTGAAATGCGTGAGCGGCCTTCTCCCACTGTTCCTCCGCTTCATAGAGTAAACCCAACTCATAACGAATGGCTTGTCCCTTGGCCCCTTGGCAACGAGGATCAGCCAAGACCGTTTCCAGCCCCAGAATCGCCTGAGCGAGGTGAAGTTCTTCCTTGAGACAGACAGCCGTCATGAGTGCCGAATCAAGGTAGAACGAATCGTTGTTCATCGATACCTGAAATTCTTCCTTTGCTTCTCCATATAATCCCATGTTCTTGTATGCCACGCCCAACGCATAGTGCGCCTCGTAGTCAGGCGGCGGTGCAGCAGGTTCCTGCACTGTCGCTCGCGGAGGAAGTGTGGATCTGGTTAGAGCAGCTGATTCCACCGATGTCTGAGCCGAGACGGGCTCGATCGAATGTGGAACAGGTGGCTGCGGGGCTTCGGCCTTGTGCGCCTCGCTCTTTTGTGAGGCGGCTGATTTTCCAACCGCCGGGGCTGTCACCGGTTCGTTCTGCGGCGGACGCGAGGCCATCGGCGCTTCTGCCGCCACCTTGGCGGGCGGGGAAGTCTTGGCACTTAGCCCCGGCGAGGCAGTGACCGATGGATTCTGAAAACCTTGTCCGTGAGGAGCCGCATTCGACTCGATGCTGGGTTTCTGCGATCCACTGTCCTTGGCAAAAGGGCTGACGTCGTCCGGCTCCGCACCTGTCAGCGAAAATCGTTGGTCCTCCTTCGTCGAACCGTTTGGACGGATTGCCTGGGCATCTTCCGATTCAGCAGCAGAGAATTCACTTCCGACCGCAGGAGGCGAAACGTGCGTCACCGGCGCGTCTGATGCGGAAGCCGCATGAGAAGGATCGGTCTGTCCTGCCGAGGATTCTCCTTTCATCCTTGCCGCCAGTTGATGCACGAACGCTTCATCACTGGACAGCGATCGCACCTTTTCGAAGAGCTCTTCATGCAAGCTATCCATGCCGGGCTCTGGATGCTCCAACAAGAGTTCGATAGCCTTGGCATACTGAAGGGCGGCTCCTTCCCCGTCGTTTTTTTCTTCGAGCAGCTCACCGTTCAGTTCCAGCATAGGGACGGAGTTCGGGTCAGCGGACAAGAACTCCTGAATCAGCGATTCAGCAAGAACCGGATCATGCGCTCGCAACGCTGCCCCAGCCAAGAAGCGATATTCCCCGAGCGCCACTTGCACATCCCCGCGCTGCAAATGCAACCGAGCCAGGAGTTGACAGACTTGGGGGTTCCCTGGTTCCCTGGTGAGCATTTGGTTGAGGATCGCTTCTGCGCCGGCATACTGCTTCTCGTCGATGCGACGAACGGCCTCAGCCAGCAGGTCGACCGGTTCGGACGGTTTCTGTGCCGGAGCGGCGGATCCTGGATTAATCGCTTTGATCGATCCGGTCCCTCCTTTCTTTATACTCTCCACGAATTGGGCCGCCTCGTTGTTCTTCGGGTCGATCCTAAGGACGGCAAGATATGCGTCCTTCGCCTCATCGTATCGACCTTGCGCCGACCGCTCACGGCCCAACTGGAGATACACTTTGGTCGCTTCATCCTGCTGGTTTTCCTGAACACAGAGTTCGGCGACCCGCTGCTGGGCGTTGAGATTCGATGGATCATGGACGACGATCTTCTTGTAGATGTCGAGTGCGTCTTTTCCTCGACGCTCTTTCAAGTAGTACTTCCCGAGGGTGAGGTAATCCTGGACCGCACTGCTGACGAGTCCGCGTTCAACATTCAGGTCTCCAAGGTGTCGATAGACTTCATAGCGGGTCGGATCGCATTTAAGGACTTTGTTAAACGCGGCAATGGCCTTCAAGGTAGCCCCATCGGCGCGGAATGCCGAGGCCGCCTGCATGAATGCCGAGGCAGCTTCCCCTGGAGCGTTTCGCTTCAGTTGCAAATCACCGATGGTATTATGAATAGTGCCGTCGGCAGGGGTTTCTGCGGCCAACTTCTTCCATTCGGCGATGGCCGCTTCGTACTGTCCGCGTGAAGCGAGGAGCTGAGCTTGTTGAAGAACTCGACTTCGATCCGGGGGCACAACAATACCTCCGTGAACAGAACAGACAAACGCTAACAGTCTTAAGGGTTTTTGTCGAGGAAACGGAGGAATCGGACCGTGAAACACTGGGGCAGAAGAGCCGATCCTCTCGCCGGAGGATCGGCTCTTCCACCGAGCCAAACGGAAGATGTGACGGCTTAGGACGCGGCGATCGCCGCCTTAAGCACATTGGCCGCTTGAGGGCCCTTGGCTCCCTGCACGATGTCAAACTCGACGTTTTCCCCTTCCTTGAGGGTCTTGAACCCTTCTCCTTGTAAGGCGGAGTAATGGACAAAGACGTCATCTCCGCTGTCCAGCCGGATAAATCCGAACCCCTTTCGATCGTTGAACCACTTCACCGTTCCTTTTGTCTTCACAGAAGCCCTCCTTTTGTCAACAACTACGACTGGTTACGGAGCGGCGCTCCACTCAATCGTCCTGCATTAAAGCGGAAGAAAATAGTTTGGGCAAGAATTCTGGTGCGAGAAGAGACGGGACCCTGAAGGAGTGATGCATCGCTCACGGAACCCATCATGTGAGTGGAAAGTCGCGCTGCATGTACCATAGGCGTCATATTCTGTCAAGCGAATGTTTAAGGAGAAGAGTTTCTCCTGTGTTTACAGGTGAGAAGGACTCCCCTATAGTGTCCACAACTTCTCCGATTCAAACACTCTGTGATCTTAAGAACACTGCTCGATCGCTATATTTTCACGGAACTGCTCTCTCCGTTTGGTCTCAGCCTCGGCGCGCTCTGCTTCGTCATGCTGACCAGGGAACTCTTGCGTCTGGTCGAGCTGCTGGTGTCCAAGGGGGTCGGTTTCTTGGCGGTTCTCAAAGTGATTGCCATGCTGCTCCCTTCCGGTCTCGTGCTCACGCTTCCGATCGCAGGCCTGATTGCGTCGGTCACGGCATTCGGCCGGTTATCCTTTGACAAGGAACTGGTCGCCATGCGTGCAACCGGGCTGAGTCTGTTTCGTCTCTCGCAGCCGGTCCTCCTCTTCTCGGTGTGTGTCTTTACGCTGACGTTGGTCTTGTCTCAATGGGGGCAGCCATGGAGCTCATTGAATCTCAAGAAGGTGGCGCTCAACCTGCTCAAAGATCAGCTTGTTCTGGCATTGGAACGGGGCACTTTCAATGAACCGATTCCACGTATGATGATCTACGTTCCAGAGGGGGAGCCGGACCATCCGGCCGAGGGCATCTTCATCTCGGATGAACGCCTACCCGAAGAACCTCGCGTCATCGTGGCGGAGCAGTACCATGTCTTTATGGATACAGCCCATGCGCAGGTTGCGCTTCAGCTGGTGAATGGAGTCATCCATAGCCGACCTCGTCAGGTCGACCAGTATCGGCAGATCACATTCGCCCGTTACGATCTCAAGATCGATCTGAACCTTAGCAGCTATTCGGCCGCCGAAGAGCGCCCGTCATATGAACAGATCATGGCCCGGCTGGCCGAGTCCGGCGGTAAGGATGCCGGCTCTCTTCGTCGTCTGATGGAATACTATAAAGACTTGGCTTTTCCCACCGCGTCACTCATATTCTGTCTGCTCGGCGTGCCGGTTGGCATCGTCTCGAAGCGGTCCGGACGGGTCGGCGGGTTTGCCGTCGGCGTGGGCATCATCATCGCGTTTTATATTCTGAACGTCGGGTGCGATTTTTTGGTGACGGCCTTGATCCTCCATCCCTTTGCCGGTGCCTGGCTGCCCAATATTATTTTCTTCGTCATCACCGGCGTTCTCTTTGTACGGATGAGCAGGCACTAGCATCATGACGATTCTTTTCCGGTATATCCTTCGCGAATACTCGAAAATCTTCGGGATGTGCTTTTCCGGTTTGGTGACCATCTATCTCGTGATCGACTTTTTCGAGAAGGTCCGCCGGTTCTTGCGCTACGAATCGGGCATCCTCCCGATCCTCACGTACTTCGCGTTGAAGACCCCCTCCATTTCGTTCCAAGTCGTGCCGTTCGCAATTTTGGTGGCGACCTTGCTGACGCTCGGTCTGTTCGCGCGCAGCAACGAAATCACCGCCATGCGCAGCTGCGGGATCAGCTTGCTGTGGATGACCTCGCCGTTTCTCCTGTTTGCCGGCGGCGTGTCTGCGATTCTCTTCTTCTTCAGCTCGACCGTCATTCCGCTCGCCTCGGAGAAGGCCGAAGAAGTCCGTGTGGTCCAGATCGAACAAAGACCGGCTCCTGTCACCGTCAAAGCCACCCAGCCCTGGGCCCGTATCAGCGCCGACGGCCTGATGGAAGTCAATGAGATCGATATTGCAGGCAAGGTCCTTCGGGGGGTACGGATTTTTTATTTTCGTCCGCCGTTCAAACTCGATCGGATTACGGAAGCGGCTGAAGCCCGCTATACGCCTCAAACCTGGACGCTGCTGAACGGGTATCATCGCCGGTTCCTGTCGGACGAGACTGTCGAGTTGGCTCCGTTCACGGAACAGGCGATCAGCATTCCGCTGATTCCTGATGATTTCTCTTCCTCACTCGTGGGGAACTCAGAAACCATGACGTTCCAGGAAATCCGACATTACCTCGCGCGCTTTCAGCACGAAGGGTTCTCGTTCGCCCGGTTGCTGACGGACTACTACGGCCGTGTCGCATTCCCATTAGTGACGGTCGTGATGGTACTCGTCGGAATTGCGTTGAGTCTGCGGCGAAGCGGAGTCCGCGGTGGCAACATGGCCATGGGTATCGGACAAGCGTTCATCGTCGGGTTCTGCTACTGGACGACACACTCCATCGCCATCGCACTCGGGCGAGGGGGAGTCCTGGCTCCGATGCTTGCCGGCTGGATGGCCAATGCGCTGTTCCTCAGCTTCGGCCTCTATCTGGTATTGAAAGTCAGGCATTGAAGAGAGGTTTCCTAGTTGACTGTACATCGGTCTTCCGGTAAGAAAGGCGCCGTGTGCGCCCATAAGGAGGAAGAAACATGGCCTCGCGCGTAGTCATTACCGGTCTCGGGGTGATATCTCCCATCGGGATCGGCGTCAGCGAATTCTGGAAGGCAGCCCTCACGGGTCGTTCGGGGATTACCGCGATCCCTTCCCTTGGATGGTTTCCGATGTCGGGCTATCGCTCGCGGGTGGCTGGCCAAGTCCACAATTTCTCGCCGGAACAGTATTTATCGACGATGCAAGCGAGTCGCGTAGACCGTTATGCGCAATTCGCCTTGGTCTCCACGAAAGAAGCGCTTGCCGATGCAGATCTGAGCATGGCCAAGGAGGCTCCCCATCGCGTCGGCGTGATTGTCGGAGCCGGCATGGGCGGGATGGTGATGGGAGAGCGTGAAATCACACAACTCTTTAAAACTCAACGACCCCATCGCGTGCATCCAAATTTCATTCCGACGATCACACTGAATTCCGCGTCGGGCATCGTTGCGATGGCCCACGGCGCCAAAGGACCGAACCTCACAATCTCGACAGCCTGCTCCTCCAGTGCCCATGCTCTTGGTCAAGCCCTGCACTGCATTCGCAGCGGTCAGGCCGATGTCGTTATCGTTGTCGGAGCCGACGCGAGCATCACTCCGTTGGTCTTCGCCGGGTTCTGTTCCTTGCGTGCCCTCTCCAGCGAGTTTAACGATGCTCCGGAGCGAGCCTCACGCCCCTTTGATCGACTCCGGGATGGATTCGTCATGGGCGAGGGAGCCGCTGCGTTGATCGTGGAATCATGGGCGCACGCCAAGAAGCGGAAAGCGAGGGTCTATGCTGAACTTGCCGGATACGCCGCCACCAGCGAAGCCTATCACATGGTCATTCCTCAGGAAGATGGTCAGGAAATCTCCACGACCATGAAGATCGGCCTCGACTCGGCAGGTATCGGGCCGGATCAGGTCGACTACATCAATGCCCATGCGACCTCCACGACGATCGGCGATGCCGTCGAAACCAAAGCGATCAGAATTCTGTTTAAGAATCGCGCGGACAAAATCGCCGTCAATGCCACGAAGTCACTCATCGGCCATACATTGGGGGCGGCTGGAGCGATCGGCGCCGTGGCGACGACCCTCTCAATCCATACCGGGCAAATCCACCCCACGGCGAACTACGAGGAACCGGACCCAGCCTGCTGTTTGGATGGGATCCGACGTGCCGTCCAAGAACGCAAGGTTCGGTACGCCCTCTTGAACGCCTTCGGATTCGGCAGCAACAATGCCACGGTCGTCTTCAAAAAATTCGTGGCGTAAGAACGGTTGAACGATATCGAGGATCCCTTCGCCGAATTCACACGCGAAAAGCCTCATTCCACTTGAAGGAGTACCCATAATGACTGAACCGATCGACCCCGCGGTTACCTCTAAAATCATTCAGGCCCTGGCCAGCTATCTCAAGCGAGATCCTGCGTCGATTACCGAGTCTCATCATCTCCGCGATGATCTCGGCCTCGACTCGGTGGCCATCATCGAACTGCTCTTCGAGATCGAGGAACGATTCAAACTTCAAATTCCGGATCAAGACCTCCCGGGGTTGAGTACCGTTGGTACCGTGGCCGCCTATGTTCAGCGGCGGCTTGCGGAACCCAAGACCGAGTCCAAGCCTGAATCGGCCAAACCCGTGACCGCTGCAAACAAGTCGAAATCAACCAAGTCGACCAAGACCACCTCGGCCAAGTCCCCGTCTACCAAGAAGGCGGCTTCAGCAAAGCCCGCCTCCTCCGGAAAGCCGAAGAAGGCATCCGCCGTTACGTCTGGGAAGAAGAAAGTCTCGGCCCGATGAGCAAGCCCCAGCTGCCTTCTCCAATCACATTGGCTCAAATTCACGAGGTTGTCGGAGGGACGATTCACGGCGACAACCAGACACCGATCTCCGGTTTAACGAGCCTCGGCGAAGCCGATCCACACGCGTTGTCGTTCGTGGCCAACGACAAGATGTCGAAGGCGGCGGCCACCCTTCGCGTCGCAGCGCTCCTGGTCCATCGGCATTTACCCGATCTCGCTGTGCCGCAAATCGCCGTGGACAATCCGATGTTGGCCTTCGCGCGCGTCGCGCAGACGTTTTTTGTCCGTCCACAGGCTCGTCGGGGCATTGCCGAGCAGGTGATGCAGGGCGCCGATGTGCGGATCGGAACCGATCCTTCTATCTGGCCATTCGTCACCTTGGGCGACCGCGTGAGAATCGGCCATCGCGTCACGCTCTATCCGGGGGTCTTTATCGGATCGGATTCAATGATCGGGGACGATTGCGTTCTGTATCCCAATGTCGTCGTTCGTGAGGGCTGTTCACTCGGTGCGGGAGTGATCGTGCACAGTGGCACCGTGATCGGAGCCGACGGGTTCGGCTACGTGCAGCATCAAGGCCGCCATCATAAGATCCCTCAACTCGGCGGCGTGGTCATCGAAGACGACGTTGAACTGGGAGCCAATGTGACGGTCGACCGCGCGACATTCGGCCGGACCTTGGTCAAACAGGGCACCAAAGTCGACAATCTTGTTCAGATTGCCCACAACGTCACAGTGGGAGAACACTGCATCATTGTGGCCCAAGTCGGCATCGCCGGCAGCACGACGATCGGCCGTCACGTGATGATCGGCGGCCAGGCCGGGCTTTCCGACCATATTACTATTGGTGACCAAGTCATGATCGCGGCCAAGTCCGGAGTGAATCGGAGTATCGGGTCCAACCAAGTAGTCGCCGGCATTCCGGCCATGCCGCGTGAAAAAGCCCTGAGGATTCAGGGAAGTATTTTCCAACTTCCTGAGATGAAAGAACTGGTCCGCAATTTGGAACAGCGCGTAGTGGCTCTTGAAACACAGTTGACAAAGTCGTCGAGTCGGACAACGCGATCAAGGATAGCTCGTTCTAAAAAAAGCTTACAGGCTGATGAAAAAGTCCGCCAGCGGCGTTCTCGCGGCGCTTAGAGACTCCCC
>JBKKBQ010000054.1:0-8283 GCA_046714015.1 Nitrospira sp. | reverse complement strand
GAGTCAATTCCTGTGCCAATCTCCGACATAGCGTGAACAAGCGTTTCTCCAATCCACTCGCTTGAGGCTGACCCCTGGGAAAGAGATCATCCAAGTAGCCATGCTCAAAGAATTTCTCCTGACACTCGTTCAGTAATTGTGCTGCAAACTCGGGCCGATCCTGTTCACTCTTTAGCTGGAGGAGCACATCCAGAAGATACACGAGGTCATTCAACGTCTCGATCCATCCGACAACTTTCCAGTTGGAATAGGCACCTGGCTTGAGGCTTGAGTGGAGGCTGTCAAAAA
Organism: Nitrospira sp.; assembly: GCA_046714015.1. Classification (GTDB taxonomy): domain Bacteria; phylum Nitrospirota; class Nitrospiria; order Nitrospirales; family Nitrospiraceae; genus Nitrospira_D. The sequence goes on along the minus strand of JBKKBQ010000054.1, from coordinate 7,995 downwards.
AACCGGTCGGAAGCCCGAATCCCCTGGCCAGATCAGCATGGTCGGCGTGCACTTCTCGGCACAGGTCGACGAACAACCGCCGCATCGAGAGACGAAACTCATCCCGTAATTGCGCAAGCCGCTGCGAATCGAGAAGGAGCATGGCGGAACGACTCCGCGAAATGGAGGGAAGACTCTAACGTAGCGGGAAAGTAGGCACAAGCGAGAAGCGCTCTTGCGGGTTTTTATGGCAGATCGTACAGTGCGGGTGGAAGAACTGCAGAAATCATGTGACCAGATTGTCCTCATGAAACCAATTGAGGCACAGGTTGAGCCTACGGGCCAACGGTGGGATTGACGCATTATGTTGACCGCGTCGGAGGTGACAGAGGTACTGACGGAGATTTCCCCTCTCCTGCGCGGCGGTTGGATTCAGAAGATTCGGCAGCCCACAGACCGGACCTTGGTGCTCGATGTGCGTGTGCCTGGGCAGACACATCGGCTGCTGATCTCCTGCCGACCGGGCCGCGCTCGTGTGCACATCACCACCCACTCGCTAGCCAATCCTTCATCACCTCCACCCTTCTGCCAGTTTCTCAGAGCCCGTTTCCAGGGAGCGCGGATCGCCGATATTCGTCAGATTGGGAATGACCGTATCGTTGAATTGCGGATCATCGGGAAAGAGGGCGCGCGCGCCATCGTGTGCGAATTGACCGGCCACAAGGCGAACATCCTGGTCCTCGATGCCGAAGGTCGCGTACTGAGAGATCTTGCCCGTCAACACACAGTTGCTGAGCGGGTATATGACTCACCATCTCAACGCACCATGGCCCTCGAAACGGCGCCCAGCCGTTTTGCACGGACGGTCGGAGGCATGCTCCCTCTTTCAGAGGCGATCGATGCGTATTATCGCGAACGGGAAGCGACACAAACCGTCGACCGGATAAAAGAAGAACGGCTGCGCGTCCTTAAGAAAACCCTCAAAAAAGAGCAGCGACTTATTGAGGCATGGCGGAACGACCTCTCAAGAGCAGCCGCCTATCGCGACTATGCTCGGTATGGAGAATTGATCAAGGCCAACCTCGGTGCGATCACGAAGGGAACCGATCATGTCGAGGTGACAGATTATTTCGATGACAGGCTCCCCACCATCACGATTCCCCTCGACCCGATGAAATCAGCCCAGGGCAATATGGACGACTACTTTCGAAAGCATCGCAAATATCTGGCCGCCGAACGTGAACTCAAGCCGCGTATCGAGCGAGCCGAGCAGGGTCTAGAGCGGCTGCGCCAGGAGCTCACGCACATCGAGCAAGGAACCTGGACTCCACCTGCCGTACCCCCCGCCCGTCTGAATGCAACCGCCATCGTTCGAGCAACCACCGGCAAGGGTCATCCCGCCACTGATCAGCGACGCGGCCCATTCCGTCGGTTTACCTCGACAGATGGGCTGCCGATCTTTGTCGGACGCAATGCTCGAGAAAATGACGAGCTGACGTTCGGCCTAGCCAAGAGCGACGATCTTTGGCTGCACGCTCGCGGAACGCCAGGGTCTCACGTCGTCGTGAGATTGGGCAAAGGAACCGATCCTCCAGCGGAAACCCTGCGTGACGCCGCCATGTTGGCACTCCTCTATAGCGACCTCAAGAAAAGCGGCAAAGGCGATGTGATCTATACGCGGCGCAAGTGGGTCAAGAAGGCGAAGGGGCAGGCCCCAGGAGCGGTGGTCGTGACCCAGGACAAATCCCTGCACGTCAGTCTTGATAAGAACCGGCTTACGGCGCTGAAAACTCGAGGAACTTCTGAACAATAACTCGTTTCTCGCATGGTCAGCCTGTTCAAAACGCTGAAAGGAGCATGGCAATCAGCTTCTGCAAGACCTCTTTCTGACCTTAAGTCTGACTACGTGCAGGAAAGGAAGTTTTCCTCGCCCTGTGAAGCGTTCAGCACTATGATGGGGCGTAGAACTTATGGAAGGTCAACGAGGCACCCCACCATCAAATGGTTCGGCGACGATCTTGGTCGTCGACGACGAATCGTCGATCGTCAGACTTTGCCAAGTCTTGCTTGAGGGAGCAGGGTTTACTGTGCTCGGGGCCGACGGCAGTTCTGAAGCCTTGAAGCTCTGCACACACCACGAAGGTTCAATTGATCTGTTGCTCGCAGACCTGGTCTTACCTCCACCAGGGTTTCAGCTCGCCTCTCCCTCCAACCAATTCCCGCACGTCAACGGTCATGAACTGGCAGTTCGCGCAACCATGATCCGGAAAGGCCTCCGAATTATTCTGATGTCCGGGAATCCCGACAAGGACCTTGCCGGCCACGGCATCAAGCGGGGAACACTTCCGTTTCTGGCCAAGCCGTTCGAGCGTGACCGCCTGATCGCCCTGGTGCAAAACGTCCTCGCACAGCCGGCGCCGACCCTTGGAGTAGAAGACTGGCCACGCGCGGCCAACGATACCGACTGGTTCGGTTGATCCGGCGCGACAGGCTAAGATTACGGCTGAGGCTGAAGCTGTGGTTGAACAACGAGCCTCGAACTCTCTCAACCTTTACCTCAATCTTGACCGTTCTAGGAATGCTCCGTCATGAACCATCCGGCGATCGATAACCGCCGATGCTGACCGGCCGTGTGGTCCACGCGGCAGACACGATGGAATCGAGGGACGGTAAACATGACAAGCGACCCAGGACGAGGTTCGATACAGTGTGTCGGCCTAAGATTATTATGCCCCTCTACATGATCTGCTCGTCGCTCATAGATGATTAATTCCCCACCCCAATCAGGCTGCCACTCCTCATGAAAGTAGGTGACGACGGCGATCCGACGCTGCAGCGCACGACGGCCCTCTACGAGCCGACCCTGATCCGTGTCGTCATGAGTCAAAAGACAGTCGCCGGCGGCATACGAATAATAACTAAATCCCACATGACGCCCGATGATATTCGGGAACGACTCGATATGGTCTCGAATGCAGGGGAGCTGTACCCGAGATAGAAATCGCTGCCCCTCCGCCGGACCGATTTCAGCTTTTGCCCAGTTGCCGGAGTTTGGAAAGTCTTCTCGAACATTCGGCAAATCGCAAAGGCTTTTCCATGAGGATTGGTTCATCTTTTCCCGAAAGAACTGTCGCTCGTCCGGCGACCAAAAGTTCTCCACAACCACCACCGGGGTTTTTGGGAATGAGACCGACGACACATCGGCCGGCCCAATTGTTGATTCGGCAATGCTCATGCTTGGTCACAGTCCCAATGATGAGGCACACTCTCCCTCTGCCTCAATCCATTATCCTCCCGTTTAGTTCACAAAAAAAGAAGGGGCCGCCACTTTGATGGCAACCCCTTCTTTCTACGCACTCAGCTGATCAATTACCAGCGATCGCGCTTTCCACCGCCTCCGCTCCGACCGCCACCGCCGCCTCCACCGAATCCACCACGCCCACCACCGCCTCCGGTGCGCGGTTCTTGGGGACGCGCTTCATTGACTGTCAGAGTCCGGCCACCCATGTCCGACCCATTGAGGGCCGTGATGGCTGCCTGCGCCTCGGAATCCGACGACATTTCCACAAAGCCGAATCCACGGGATTGGCCGGTGAACTTATCCGTGATAATCCGCGCCGAGGCTACTGCGCCATGGGCCGCGAATAAATCACTCAACTGCTGCTCGGTCGCCGAATACGGCAACCCACCGACATAGATCTTCGAACCCATCGGGTTCCTCCTTTAAAAGAATGACATTGTCTTGAGCGCGAGGAAAGGGGAAGGAGCGGGCCGAAGACGCAATCGATGCAGCGACTTAGGTCTGACTTCCGACAAGATTCCCGGACAAGGCAACATCGGCATTGCGGGTCTCCTCTGATAGACACTCGGTGCCGCCGAGACCCAGGGCGACATGAGCCTGTGCTACCCTAGCATAGAGCCCTCTGGATTACAACTTCACTCCCCGACTCGGACCAGGAGCCCTTGGTCTTTACAATAGGCAACCGTCCGGTAGAACCATGCGACGACGCCGACAAGCAAGGCCCCATTCAGACAAACCGCCCAGGCAAGATTCCCAATGGGTGGCGCGCCTGCACCCAAGACAGTCCGCATGCCCTCAAAGATATGTGCCGCCGGATTCGCCCATGCAATCATCTGCAGCCACGTGGGCAACACTTCCATTGGATAAAAGACGCAGGAAATCGGCTGGAAGAGAAAGACCATGCTCCAGGCAAGCACTTCGGCCTCTTGCCCGAACCTCATGATGAGTGAGGTCGTAAACACGCCGATAATCCAGCCGGTAATGACCAGATTGAGCACGAACGGCATCAACCATATCCCGACGATCAGGATATTATACGAATAAAAAAGGAGCGCGCAGCCCGCCATGACAATCGAGACGACCGTCACCTTCATCACGCTCATGACCATCGTGGCGGTCAAAAACTCGCTCGGTTTCAGCGGGCTGGCGAACAGATTCATCAAGTTACGAGCCCAGAGCTCTTCGAGAAATGAAATCGTGACCCCTTGTTGGGATCGGAACAGCATGTCCCAGAGGATCAAAGCGCCCAGAAAAAAGGTGACGAATCCCGGAACTTGGCTTTGGTAGCGAGCGAGATAGAGCGTGATGAACCCCCAGATCACGAGATCCAGGAACGGCCAATAAAAGATTTCCATAATGCGGGGCAGACTGCGTCGGTAGAGGTACGCATGCCTAACGATCAATGCTGTGATACGGTGCAGTTTCATCACCACGTCCTATCCCGCATTATTCATGACCGTTCGTCGCGAAAGCGGTCGACCACCGAGCGACGGATAGCAGCGATCGGCGATTACAGCAGAAAGGTTCATGAAGAATGCGGGGTATGGTTATGTCCATCGTGACAGCCGCCGCATCCCTGATGCATACCGAGCAGGTCCTCCATAAGATGCCGGACCCCCGCGGCCAGGTGCGTCCCCGCCCGTTGTCCGTCTGGCATCCGCCGTAGCCACAAGCCCGCCAGCACCACCGGCATCCCCATGAGTCCCACTGCGAACACGGACGTCAGACGTTCATGGCCGCCCATCCACCACACAAGCGCAACCGCCAAGGCAAGCGGCGCACATCCTCCCACCACACTCATGAATACAACACGCCACCCACACGTACGTCGGCTCAGACCGACCAGGCCAATCGCCAACCAGAAAAGACCCCAGGCCGCACTGAGTGCAAGCCCTCCCGTCAGGAATCCGGCAAGACTCTCGATCAGGACGTCCGTCATGATGATGATTGCCCCTGCTCCCGCGCAAATTTCAAGAAGACCTCTTCCAGGTCCGCCTTCCCGAATCGGTCGATAATATCCTGCACCGTCCCCTCTGTCACGATGCGGCCGCGCTGAAGAAAAATGATGCGATCCGACATTTCTTCCATTTCGCGCATGTTATGTGACGTGTAGAGGATGCTCAGGCCGAATGCTCGCCGCTCTTCTTTGAGCAACGATCTGATCTTGTAGGCGATATCGGGGTCCAGACTCGCCGTCGGCTCATCAAGAAAGAGGATGCGCGGTTCGGTCAGAAATGCTTTTGCCAAGGTGAGTCTCGTCATCTGGCCCGACGACAGCTTGCGGGTAATCTTACTCCGGAATTCCTCCATCTCCAGTTTTTTGACGACGTCGTTGACGCGCCGCGCGATGTCCGACATCCCGTAGAGACGTGCCACGACCCATAAATTTTCTTCGACCGTGAGCGACTGCGGCATGGACATGTAGGTCGACGAAAAGTTGACCTGCTGCAGAATCTCCTCACGATGCGTCGAGAGATCCAGACCGAACATGTGAATGGAGCCGACCGTAGGAGTGACGAGCCCCAAGAGCATCTGAATGGTGGTGGTCTTCCCTGCTCCGTTCGGCCCCAACAGCCCCAGGATTTCCCCCGGCCTGATTTCAAAGGACACTCCATTGACCGCCGCAAAGTCGCCGAACCGCTTGGTCAGATTCGATACTTTCAGGACTGGGGTCGTCATCACGGAATCGGCTGATTAATTGAATAAGGCGCCGCTGATCTTCTCCGGGATATGGCAGGTCCCGCATTTTCGATCCAATATTTTCCCGCCACGCTGTGCCTTCCCATCATGGCAGCGGAAACAGTCACTGAGCGCCCTCGCGCGAAGATAGGAGCCTTCCGGATACGTCGGAAACCACGGCTGACTGTCGGCCGAGACATGTCCGCGTGGAATGACAATGGGATACCCCTTGATGGGTTCATCATGCACGACACCGGAATGACAAGTCGTACAACCTTCATCCTGTCCGCGGTCTTTGAACGCCTCCATATGTCGGCGATGGTCCATAATCAGCCCCACCTCTTTCACCGGTGACGGAAGATCGCGCGGCGCCGTCTCGGACACACGAAGGATATGGCGATGGCAACTGAGACAAACTCCGGAATCCACTTTAGCCTTGAGATTGTGCGCGTCGGTCGGCGTTCCAAAGACATAGACGGCCGTATCTCTCACTCCTGCCCAGACCTTGTCGGATAACCAGCCCTGCACACCAGGTCTCACATGACAGGCCACACAGGTGACGTCCTTATGGGAAGACTTGGCCCAGCTTTCATAAGCAGGGGCAATCGTGTGGCATCCTGCGCAGAACGTCGGGTGATCGGTAACTGGTATCGCCGTTCCAACCAGAGCGAGAGCTCCGATCACGAGGATCGGCAACAGCGTGGCCTTAGACTTCCAGTTCATGCTCCCGGCGTCTAAGAGGGAAAGATTTGATCAAGAGGGCGGCGACCCCGGCCACATCGTCCAGGTGCAACACTGGCACAGGAAGAGTGATCGGCTTGTCGGAAACCACCGCCAGAAGGCCATCGGAAGAGTAAGAAATTTCACCAAGCTGATCACGAACGATGATGATCTTCGGGTATCCTTCGCTTTTCCACCCTTCGGCGATGATGAGGTCGTAGGAGGCATCTAAGAACCGATCGCGCACTTCCTCCACCTTCAGCTGTTCAGAGACATCGGCAAACAACGCGAGGCTCCCCTTCGAGACCACCACAACACTGGCGGCACCGGCACGTTTATGGCGCCAACTATCCTTCCCTTCTGTATCAAGATCAAACCCGTGGCCGGCATGTTTCACCGTCGCCACACGATACCCGGCCTTGACCAACTCCGGGATGATGCGTTCGATCAAGGTCGTTTTACCGCTGTTCGACCGGCCGATAAAAGAAACGATTGGAATGGGCATGGAAGTTAATGGTCAATGGTCAGGAGAAATTATGACCAATAAGAATTGACCATTGACTCCTTTCTAGCAACAGGAGAGACGATGTTCAGCAGAGTGTGTATGTCCAGTGGCGCTAGGCCACGCTTCACCGTTCAACAGCTGAACCGTGACTTCGTCACCAGGATTTAATCGCTCGACTTCCACCGGCACATCGATGAGACAATTCGCCTTGACCATTGACGTCAGAATACCGGAGCCCTGGTCTCCGGTGGTTCGAACCTTGAACACACCGTCTTCCCTCGTGAGAATACCCCGTAGGAAATGCCGCCGGTCGCCTCGCTTGGAAAATCGTTCCTGGAATAGGGCCTGAACGACTGGACGTCCATAGGTCCGACACCCGCTCATTTTTATCAGCGCAGGTCGCACCAATTGCTCGAAGGTCACCATCGACGAGACCGGATTGCCTGGAAGGCCGAACGCGAGCGTGCCCTGGATCTTCCCGAAGGCCAGCGGCTGACCGGGCCGGATGGCGAGTTTCCAAAAGTTCATTTCGGCGCCGAGCTCACGGAACACCGCTTTGGTGAAATCATAGTCCCCCATCGAGACCCCACCGGACAACACCAAGATGTCGGCATTCAACCCCTGCGAGATTTTCTCTTTGAGCGCCGTCGGCGTATCACGCGCGATGCCGAGCAAGAGCGGAATGCCCCCCGCTTCCTGCACAGCCGCGGCAATCCCGTAGCTGTTCGAATTGATGATCTTCTCCTCGCTGAACCGCTCGTCCAAGTCAGCCAACTCATCACCGGTCGAAAGGATCGCCACCCGTGGCCGC
>JBKKBQ010000053.1:0-4203 GCA_046714015.1 Nitrospira sp. | reverse complement strand
CTACCAGATGGTTACGAAACGCCCTAATCACCTAAAATAAAGCTGCTGGAAAATCACCGAAACAGGAGTTTTGTGCAGGACCTGCTAGCCGGTTGAATCAAGCACGTTTGAACGATTAGCCTGAACGCAACGGATGGGAACAGGGAGAACTAACTGTCCGGGGTTTCGACGATGTGATTCTCAAACCTGGTGCAGCCTTCGGCCAATAACCGATTGGTCAACATTTCACCCGGCCATTCAATCGGCAGATCGGCGGTGAAGACCCAGACATCCGGGGAAGTCCAGACAGGGCCGTGTTCGTCCGGGAGCTCGGGATCGAACAGGTCGGTCCACACGGGCATGTAGACCCCATTTCCACATTGTGTATGGAGATGCACGATGGTGCGGGACCTCACCAGCGGATCCAGTTCCCTCCATACCGCGGCAGTTTCATCGGCCAGATGATGGAGGCGCACCGCATTCTGCGCGTCGAACATGGCATACGCGGCATACACCGGCGCCTCGATCGTGTCGGGCGCACAGGCCAGCTCCGGACACTGCTTCACCAGTCCTTCAAGAATCTCACGGCGCTGTCGATCCTCCCACGCATCGGGCAAACCAGGATCCGGAGCGCCGATCAGCTCAAACAGAAGGAACGCGGTATTTTCGACCGGAGGAAGCAACCGCGCCGCCACGGATTGGGCACGTCTGGAATCAGTGACCGTCACAAGGTGGTCATGGAACAATTGAAGATTCAACATCTCCAAGGTGGCATCGGTCAAGAGGCGCGATTCGACGCGAACAACCGTTCCAGCAGGGAACTGGAGATATTTGTGCAGCAGATCGGCCGTGGCGATCGGATCGATCTTCAACTTGAGTGGGGCGGTTAAGTTCGCCTGCAGGGGAAGCTCCAGCGCCGCCATCGTGGCATAGGTCGGCTTTTCGTCGTTCGGTCCGTCCAACAGCAACGTGCAGCTCGCCTCGGCGACCAGATCGAACAGCCATTCGGCCATTTCTTCGTCGAGCGCCGCCAGCACGGTCAGCAGGTCGTGCTCTCGTCCTTGCTCAAGAAACGCCTGCAAGGTATCGATCGCATCATCGGTGTCGCCATGATCATGGCGACGGGCATTGATGAGATGAATGAGATCCCGTGTGAGTGGATCGGGGCGAGACCAGCCTAACATGGAAGCTCCCTGCTGTACGAGCCGGCGGCCATGGCTCGACAACTCAACATGCATGTTGCCAAACTTTTCCTGCTCGTGCAAGCCTCAGGACGATGACTCGCGACTCGCCACGCACATGATCTCCGCACATCTCTAGTCACCGATAACCTTCACGAGAACCCGCTTACGACGACGTCCGTCGAATTCGCCATAAAAAATTCGCTCCCACGGACCGAAGTCGAGCTGCCCGTCTGTGAGCGCCACGACGACTTCTCGTCCCATCACCTGTCGCTTCAGATGAGCACCCCCGTTGTTTTCACCCGTGTCGTTATGCCGATACACTGCCTTCTGAGGAGCGAGCCGTTCCAAGAAATCGTCATAATCTTGTAGAAGGCCGGATTCATCGTCATTGATGTACACGCTGGCCGTGATGTGCATCGCATTCACCAAGACGAGACCTTCCCGTATCCCGCTCTTCCTCACCACTGCCTCAACGCGGGGCGTGATATTGATGTAGGCCCGCCTGGTCTTAGTCTCAAACCAGAGTTCTTCACGGTAGGACTTCATGATCGTTGATCGCAGCATTGTGCCTGCCCCCTCGACAGACATGCAAGAGGCCCGAGTGATTCGTTTCGCCCGCATGTTCCGCCTCAAGGGAAAAGGCTCTATAATAGTACCGGACCCGATATGATCACCCCACTCCAACCCCCCAGACTGTCGCCGAACGCCCTCACGGTCTTGCGACAACGCTACTTGGCAAAGAACGAGCGGGGCATCGTCGTTGAATCACCGGCCGACATGTTCCATCGCGTAGCCCGTGACATCGCATCGGCCGAACCTATCGCACGACGACGCAGCCTTGCCCGCCGATTCTATGAGGTCATGGCTTCGCTGACCTTCCTCCCGAATTCGCCGACCTTGATGAATGCCGGACGTCCGCTTCAACAGCTCTCCGCCTGCTGTGTGTTGCCGGTGGGCGATTCGCTGGACTCTATCTTCGATGCGGTCAAGCATCAAGCACTGATCCATCGTCGTTCACACGATCATGGAGGAGATACGACTCGAACGGCTTCACCCGGAGTTCCTCAAGCGAGCCAAAGCGAGAGGACTTCCTCTCGCACGGTTACGTCAAGAGATCGGCCGTCACGAATCGATTCAACATCTTTCGCAGATTCCGGACGATCTTCGTCGGTTATTTGTGACCGCGCACGATATTGCCACGGAGCATCATGTCCGGATGCAAGCGATCTTCCAGCGGCACAGCGACAGCGGGGTGTCGAAAACGATCAACTTGCCTCCCACCGCGACGACGAAGGACGTCGCTGCCGCGTTCTTGTTGGCACACGAGCTGAGATGCAAAGGACTGACCGTATATCGATCCGGCAGTCGAGAACGACAAGTATTGTCTTGTTCCCACGTACAATCCTGTTGAGTCGGCATCCGTACCAGATTAGGCGCTGCTGAATATTCGTACAAAATTGACAGCCTTTAGGCTTGGTGATAAGTACTTTTTCAGATTGTACGATGCTGTCTGTTAGAGGGAGGTACTCGATGTTTGCTATCGCTGGGGGCTCGTCGTTGGCCGATAGTCCTCTGACTTGGAGCCTGTTTTTTGCTCGTCAGCCTGAACCGGACCTGGAATTCACGGAAGAGGAGCTGGAACAGACCGCCACAATTCGATCACCTTTGCCCTCAAAGCCGCCCAAGAAATCGAATGGTCGTCCATTTCTATGGATACTTGCCCTAGTAGTGATCGGCGGCGGCGCCTATGTCGCGCTGGAGCCGGAGATGATCATGGACTATGTCGGGCCGCTTCTCGGCGAATCGCCGTCCCCGCAACCGCAACCACCTGTTGCCCGAAAACCAGCGCCACCGAAACCGGCGCCGACTGTGCCGGCCACTCAGCCTCAAACGGCTGCTTTGACTCCGCCCCCTGCAGCACCAGTCGAGGTACCGCAGGCTGCAGCGCCGACGACCGCTCCCGCACCACCGTCCACCCAGCCGATGCCGACGGCCTCAGCTCCGACACAAACCCCGCCGTCACCAGCAGCGGCATCCGTCACCGCTTCACCGACTCCGCTGTTCAGCGAAGGGCAGCGGGTCAGCGTACTGGCGGATCCAACGAATCCAGGAGGAAAAGTCGTCCTGGCTCAAGATGCAGAAGGGACAAGACCGGGACCGGCCATTCCGCCGGGAACCGCGCTCACGATTCTCGACGGCGACCTGCAGGCCGGCGGATGGGTCTATTCCGTCCGCAGTGACTTCGGCACGAAAGGGTGGCTGGCTGAGACGCAGGTTAAATTGAAACCCTGACCGCCTCTTTGTACCACACTCCCCACGCACAGAGGGCGGTGATCGTATCGCCGCCCTCTGTGCTATAATGCCGCCCGTTCACGCCTCCATTTATAGCACGAGCCTTAGGAATCCATGCGCGCCGTGATCTTCGACTTTGACGGTGTTATCGCCGACACCGAGCCGCTGCACTTTGAAAGTCTGCGCCGGACATTGGCAGACATCGAGATCATGTTGACCGAACAAGACTATTTCGCCGACTATCTCGGTTTCGATGATCGTGGATGTATTCTGGAGGCACTACACAACAATCGCCGCCCGATTTCTTCCTCGCTCGTCGAAGAGTTGATGGCGAAAAAGGCCGCCGCCTATTTATCCTCGATCAAGGAGCACCTCGTGATTTTTCCGGGTGTCAGAGAATTTGTCGAAGATGCCGCGGCCACCTACCCCATTGCCATCGCCTCGGGTGCCCTGCTCGCTGAGATCGAGTTGGTGCTGGAACAAATCGGGATCCGCAAAGCGTTTCGTCACATTACCAGCGCGGAGGATGTGACGTATGGCAAACCCAATCCTGAGCCATTTCTGCAGGCCCTGGCCGGATTGAACCACCAGTATTCCGCTGCTCCGATTTCGCCGGATTTCTGCCTGGCCATCGAAGATTCGCTCCCCGGCATCCGGGCCGCACGATCCGCGGGAATGAAGGTCTTGGCCGTAGCCAATACGCACACCGCACAAGACCTCCACGAAGCCGACGCCATCAGCTCTAGTT
>JBKKBQ010000052.1:0-2820 GCA_046714015.1 Nitrospira sp. | reverse complement strand
CCCCTCTATCTTCCGAGCATCCCATTATCGGCGGGGTGGTCGATCACAGCACTCGGGCAGAGGAAGCTCCGGGTGAGACCATGCCGCCCGCTCCTGCTCCGGTCGTTTCCACGCAGGATGAGATGTCGCCAAAGCCGATCGTCGCTCCGTCCACGATCGGGACGCCGACCCCAGAGCCTGTGACGGGCAAAAAGAAAAGCATGGCGTTCGAGGCCATCGAGGCGGAGGCACAAAAAGACAAGCTTAAGAAAGCCCGAAAAATAGGTCGCCCTAAAGATGATCAGCAGGATGTGAAATTCCGTGAGGATGCCGCCCGCTGGCAAGATCTTCGTGCAATTCCGTTGCAGCGACGCGACGACCGTTCCAAGCATGTACACCATAGCACCCCCGCAGAAATCACTAAACCACGCCGGAAGAGCGTGAAAGTCACCCCCCGGACGACGGTGAAAGAATTCGCCGAGTTGATCGGCCAACGGCCGGCGGACGTCGTTCGGAAGCTGATGGATATGGGGCAAATGCTGACGTTCCATCAACCTATGAACCTCGATGCTGCATCGATTTTTGCCGAGGAAAGCGGAGTCAAAATTGAAATATCGGTCGAGAAAGTCGGGGATGACTTGCTGCAAGATGTAGTTGAAACCGCCGGTGATGAACGGCCGGAACATCGACCGCCGGTGGTGACCATTATGGGGCACGTCGATCACGGAAAGACGTCTCTTCTCGATGCGATCCGTCAAACAAAAGTGGCGGAAGGGGAAGCCGGCGGGATTACCCAACATATCGGCGCCTATACCGTTTCGGTGCGTGGTAAACACGTGACATTCCTGGACACTCCTGGCCACGAAGCCTTTACGGCCATGCGGGCGCGTGGAGCCAAGGTCACGGATATCGTCATTTTGGTCGTCGCGGCGGACGACGGAGTGATGCCGCAAACCATCGAAGCAATCCGCCATGCCAAGGCCGCCGGAGTGCCGCTGATCGTGGCGATGAATAAGATCGATAAGCCGACCGCCAATCCGGACCGGGTCAAAAACGCCCTCTCTGAACATGGACTGATTTCCGAAGCCTGGGGCGGAGATACCATTATGGTCGAGGTGTCCGCCAAACAGAAAACGGGGCTCGACACCCTCCTTGAGATGATTTTGCTTCAGGCCGAAGTGCTTGAACTCAAGGCGGATCCACACCGACAAGCCAAAGGCACGGTCATCGAAGCCAAGATTGAACGCGGGAGGGGTCCTGTCGCAACGGTGTTGGTCCAGAGCGGAACCCTACGAGTGGGCGATGCGTATGTCGTGGGAACATTCAGCGGGCGCATCCGGGCTCTCATCAATGACCGGGGCGAAAAAGTACAGCAGGCAGGGCCGTCCATTCCGGTGGAAGTGATCGGGTTGCCGGGCGTGCCGTCGGCGGGAGATGTCTTCCATGTCGTCTCCAATGAGCGAGTCGCCCGAGAGATCGCGGAAGAACGAGCTCAGAAGCGGCGGTCGGCGGAACTGACCGGTCCTGCGAAGGTTTCCCTGGATGATCTCTTCGCGAAGATCCAAGAAGGATCGGTGAAGGAATTGCCCATTGTCATCAAGGCCGACGTGCAAGGATCGTCGGAAGCCTTGGCAGGCGCGGTCGAAAAGCTGTCGACGGACGCCGTCAAGCTCCGTGTGATTCATAACGGAGTCGGCGGAGTCATGGAATCCGATGTGCTGCTTGCCTCCGCGTCACGAGCCATCATTATCGGCTTCAATATCAGGCCGGAGCCGAAGGCTACCGCATTGGCCGAGCAGCAAGGTGTCGATATCAGGCTGTACACGATCATTTATGACGCCATCGCCGACATCAAGGCTGCGATGGAAGGGTTGCTCGAGCCCACGTTGAAAGAGCGCAGTTTGGGACGAGCCGAAGTCCGGCAGGTATTTACGATTCCCAAGATTGGAGCCGTGGCCGGGTCGTATGTTATTGACGGGACGATCTCACGGTCAAGTGCGGGGGTACGCGTGATTCGCGACAATGTGGTGGTCTATGAGGGCAAGCTCGCTTCGTTACGGCGTTTCAAGGACGATGTGCGTGAAGTGCAGCAGGGGTATGAATGCGGCTTGAGCATCGAGAATTTCAACGACGTGAAAGCCGGTGATATCGTTGAGGCTTATGCCATCGATAAGATCGCCATAAAGCTCTAGCAGGATGCTGAAAAAGTCCGCCAGCGGCGTTCTCGCGGGACACTGCCGCCTCACCATCTCGGCGGCGTTCACAGGCGTGCCGTGCCTTATTCGGCACGGCATGAACCTCAGAGACTCAACGTACCGAAGCGTACGCCTGGTCTCCTCGCTTGCTGCGGCCTTGCTGGACAGCCTTTTTGAGCATCCTGAAGGTATTCTGGCCTTAGGATCGTACTGGAAATTCGTAGCGCCTCCATCATGCATGAGTCTCCTCTAACCGAACTCTGGCCATGGTTGTGGGTCTATGCACGGTAGAATTATTCATCTCAGGGAGCCAATCGCTCAAGGATAAAAGGCAGGTGCTTCATAGCCTCAAAGACCGACTCCGTGGAAAGTTCAACCTTTCAGTCGCTGAAGTGGACGGTCAAGACCTCTGGCAGAAGGCCGTACTCGGGATGGCTTGTGTCGCGAATGAAGGTGGCCATGTGAACCAGGTGCTCGAACAAGCGTTGAATGTGATCAAGACCATGCCGGCGGTCGAGATTGTCCGAACTCAACGGGAATTGCTCTGAGGATGTTGCAAAAGCCTTCCAGCGGGGCGTTCTCGCATCGGCTCAAGGTCTCAACGTACCAAAGCGGGAGAGAGCTGCTCTGGCAGCTCGGGGTGGGC
>JBKKBQ010000051.1:0-3199 GCA_046714015.1 Nitrospira sp. | reverse complement strand
CTTTGCGGCGATCGCCGAAGCCAGGGGCCTTCACTGCCGCGACATTCAAGGTTCCGCGCAGTTTGTTGACCACGAGGGTCGCGAGTGCTTCGCCTTCCACTTCTTCCGCGAGGATGATGAGCGGTTTGCCCATCTTAGCGACCTGCTCGAGCAGCGGAAGCAAATCCTTCATGCTGCTGATCTTCTTTTCATTGATCAGAATGAGCGGCTCTTCCACGGAACATTCCATCCGCTCCGCGTTGGTGACGAAATACGGGGAAATATATCCGCGATCGAACTGCATGCCCTCGACAACGTCCAGCGAGGTGGTCATCGACTTGGCTTCCTCTACGGTGATGACGCCGTCCTTGCCGACCTTTTCCATGGCTTCGGCGATCAGATCGCCGATGGTCTTGTCGTTGTTGGCGGAAATAGTGCCGACTTGGGAGATTTCGGTTTTGTTCTGACAGGGCTTGCTGAGTTTCTTGAGCTCGGCGGTGATGGCTTCGACGGCCTTGTCGATGCCTCGCTTGATCTCCATCGGATTGGCGCCCGCGGTGATGTTCTTTGCGCCCTCTCGGAAAATAGCCTGGGCTAACACGGTGGCGGTGGTGGTGCCGTCACCAGCTATATCGCTGGTCTTGCTGGCCACTTCGCGGACCAGCTGGGCGCCCATGTTTTCGTAGGGGTTCTTCAGCTCGACTTCCTTGGCTACCGTCACGCCGTCCTTAGTGATGGTCGGGGCGCCAAATTTTTTATCGAGGATCGCATTGCGGCCCTTCGGGCCAAGTGTTGCTTTCACGGCGTCTGCGAGCTGGTTCACCCCTCTCAGGATGGAAGCTCGTGCTGCATCGCCGTACATCAGTTGCTTTGCCATTATCTTTCCTCCGGTTATAGTCTAAAAGTTACTCAAGTCTGAAAGTCATCAAGTCCCTCTTGAGACGTGATGGCCCTACGACCGTGTTTGCCTCTACGCCGTAAAGACGCCGAGGATGTCTTCTTCCTTGAGGATCAAACACTCTTCCTCCTCAATCCGAAGCTTGCTGCCTGAATACTTGTCGAATAGCACGTGATCACCGACTTTGACATTCTCCACTTTCTTTCCGATTGCCTGGACCACTCCTCGCTGCGGCTTTTCTTTCGCGGAATCCGGCACATAAATGCCACCGGCGGTCCGATCCAATTCCTCGGTGTAGGTGACGAACACCCGCTCGCCCAAGGGTTGGAATCCCTTGGCCACATTCTTCTTTTCCTTCTCGGCTGTACCCATAGCAGAACCTCCTCCTGATGAAAGTTAACCTGTTAGATGTTGACGGTTGTTGGGCTGAACTCGATCCCGGCAGCCTGTGGCTCTGTGAAAGATAGGCCTTCGTTCGCCTAAGTCAAGAGGTGGCTCAAGGGATTTTTATAGACCCGACATTCTCGCCGCTGCAGAACGTCGAATATCCTAACCTATTGGGAAATCAATATTCTAGGAGTTTTTTTGCCTGGGTGCAGGAGGAAAGGTGGGATATCATGTCCGCAACCGGTCAAAATCTTTGATGTCTTTTTTGACGTAGTCACGGAGGCGTTTGATGATGCGGGCTTCCAATTGACGGGTCCGCTCCTTCGTTATGCCGTATTTGTCGCCCAAGTCATCCAAGGTGAGCGGGGAATCGGACAGGATTCGATTTCGTAAGATGTCCTCGTCTCGTTCTTCCAGGGTCTTGGTGAACTCGGCAAGTTTTGCCCTGAAGAGAGTCTTGAGCTGATGATCGGCGAGCTGTTCGTCTGCCGGTTCTTGGTGGGACGGCAAGATATCGAGCAGCGTGCCGTCCTGGTCTTCACCGATCGGCTGGTCGAGCGAGAGCTACCAGTTGCCGAGGCGCTGATCCATTTCGATCACGTCGCGCTCACGGACGTTCAGACGATCCGCGAGTAATTTGGTGTCAGGCGAGAAGCCGTCCCGCTCAAGCTTGGCCTTTTCCTTTTTGAGGTTGTAGAACAGTTTTCGCTGATCCTGAGTCGTCCCGATCTTGACGAGTCGAAAGGTGTGCAAGAGGTAACGGAGGATATAGGCTCTCGACCACCAGGCGGCATAGGCATAGAACCGCACGTTCTTCGACGAGTCGAATTTCTTGATGGCCTGCATCAGGCCGACGTTTCCTTCTTGAATCAAATCCATGTGGTCGGCGCCGGTATGGAGGTACTCGGCTGCAATCGAGACCGACACACGCAAGTTGGCCATGATGAGTTTCACCGCCGCTTCGCGGCTGCCGTGTGTACGGTACTCTTGAAAAAGCTGAAGCTCCTCTTCCTTTGACAGATAGGGGTATCGGCGGACTTCCGCAAGGTACTGCTGTAGGGCCGTGACCGGTACCACGGCCATCGTATCGGCCGGCAAGCGGCCGTCTGAGGCCGGGATATCCAGCACCGCCGGCGCCGCTTCGGCCTCGACCTCGACCACTTGATCGTCCGATGGGTCGAGGATTTCCGGCTCCGGGGCGTCGCCAGTCTCGTCTTCTGAACGGTCACGACCACTCATAATAGGAGCGTGACTATAGCAGAATGCATGAATGGGACAAAGTTTCCACCTGGAGAGAAGCTCGACGACATCGCATAGGCGGGACGTCTGTTGCACCTGTGAACAGGGCTCTCCTATAGTGATCTGTTCAATCTGGAGGCCGGGCATGTCCGAGATCTGGCACATTCTGAGGAGCGGCCATTGGCCCTCGCTCGTGGGGGCGTGGTTGCATCTGACGGTGAGTTTCATGGTGTGGCTGCTCATCGGGGCGATGAGTATTCCGCTCGCTCAGTCATTGCAGCTCAGCGATCAAGAAATTGCCTGGCTGGTGTCCTTGCCGTTACTCAGCGGGGCAGTGTTACGGATGGTGTCCGGGTGGAGTGCGGATTGGTTCGGCGCACGGTCCACAGCACTGGCCATTCTCTTGGCGGAGCTGCTGGTGTTGTGCTGGGGCTGGGTCGGTGTGACTGGGTATGGAGACGCACTGGTCTTTTCAGTCTGCCTCGGCGTGGCAGGAGCTAGTTTTTCGGTGGTGCTCCCTATTGCAAGCCGTGCGTATCCGCCGCCGGCGCAGGGATTGGTGCTCGGCCTTGCCGCATCAGGGAACATCGGCACGGTGCTCATTTTATTCTTGGCGCCGCGCTGGGCCGCCGCAACGGATTGGCATCAGGTCTGCGGCATCATGGCCGGGATGGTCGCGGCGACTCTGTTGGGATT
>JBKKBQ010000050.1:0-3719 GCA_046714015.1 Nitrospira sp. | reverse complement strand
CTCCGTGATGCGATGGCAAACTGCTACATTCCCAACCGCATTGTGGCGACTGGCTCTCCGGAGCAACCATCTTCTCTTCCACTCTTACAAAACAGGCCGACCGTTTCCGGTAAACCGACTCTGTACATCTGTCGGAATTACACCTGCCGGCAACCGATCACCGATCCTCGTTCCGTCGCAGAGGCGCTACAGACTGACCAGGTTGCGTCGACCGGTCGTGGAGCCGAACCGAGGCTGCTGCGAGGCGCCAGCCTCTCAGGAAGCGCAACCGTTCAAGGCACGGCGGCCTATGCCTCTCGAGTGATGGCACGGGAGGGGGAGGCAGGCTTGGCAAACGGCTTTACGGTGCTCGGCGCAACCGGCTTGACCACGACCAGGTTAGGGTTCGGCACATATCGCGTCGATATGCAGAATGCTGAATACCGCGACGCCTTGAAAAAGGCGTTGCGAGAGTCTTGCAATCTCATCGACACCTCGACGAATTACACCGATGGCGACAGCGAACGGTTGGTGGGATCCGTGCTGGCCGAGCTGGTCGCCTCTGGTGAAGTTCGCCGCGACGAGATCATCGTCGTTTCCAAAATCGGGTATATCCAGGGACAGAATCTCAAACTCGCCGAAGCCAAAGAACAATCCGGCCGCCCCTATCCTGAATTGGTAAAGTACAGAGACGGCACTTGGCACTGCATTCATCCAAAATTCTTGGCGGACCAGCTCACTCTGTCCTTAGATCGTCTGGGACTTGCGACCCTCGATATCTGTCTGCTGCATAATCCTGAATATTTTTTCTCAGAATCGAAGCATCGTGGTACAACTGATCTCACCGCACTTCGCGAGGAGTTCTATGCTCGAGTTGAACGAGCCTTTACCTATTTTGAAACACAAGTTTCGGCAGGACGACTCCGATTCTACGGCGTGTCGTCCAACACCGTCACCTCTTCTGCCGACGATCCGGAAGCCACTTCACTCGCACGTATGGTGCAAGCCGCTGAAGCCGCGGCTCAATCCGTCGGTTTGTCCACCCATCATTTTCGAGTTCTTCAATGTCCGATGAATCTGTTCGAGGCTGGCGCCGCCAGGACCGCCAACACCGGCCCGTCTCAGTGTCAGACCGTTCTCGAGTATGCGCGCCAGAACAATATCGCGGTGTTGGTGAATCGGCCGTTGAATGCCATGGTGGTTCCGAACAAGATGTTGCGACTGGCAGATCTCCCGCTCGAAGGCCAACCGATCGATATCGATCAACAGCTAAGCACAGTGGGCGCGCTGGAACAGGAATACCGAACTTCCCTCGCGCCGAATATCCCGCCGTCCGAAACCGGGACGGCACCGGCCGAATACTTCAACTGGTCCGCGGAACTGCGCCGCATTCATCCGCAGATTCAAGGGCTTGAACATTGGGAACAGATCGAGCACCGTATGATCGCCCCGCAAATCAACCATCTGTTACAGCTGCTCTCGCACCAGCTTTCCGGAGACATAGCCGAACAATGGGAACGCTGGCGTCAACGCTACATTCCGGAGCTGCTGACGCTGCTACGCGGGTGCCGGCGCGAAGCAGTCTTGAGGAGCCACGCCCAAACAGAACGGATCGCGCAAACGATCGACCCTCTTGTGCCGACGTCACACCGCACCGCTTCGCTCTCCCAAAAAATGTTGTGGCTCCTCGCGAGTACGCCTGGCGTCACCTGCGTATTGAACGGCATGCGAGCGCCGAAGTACGTCGAGGATTCGTTGGCCATCTTGACATGGGAACCGATTACAGATACGCGGCCGATCTATGAAGAGGCACTCACGCTTCCTCGGTAACGATCGGCTTGTCCTTCACTCGGAGGAGAATCTATGAGACAGCTTCGCGTGGTCACTGTCCTGGGCCTATCCGTCATCGCTGCTCTTCTTGCGCAAGGTTGCTCCACACGGTCCGGATCGGGAACCGGCCAGAGCCAGCGTGCACAAGAAGAACGGATCAACGATCCCGCGATCAAAGACGTTCCTCCGGACGACGGGCAACTGACCGACTCGCGGACAAGCCCTGCCATGCGGTCAGAGCTTTTGTCGCGAAACGCCACCGGCCTAGCTTCCGGAACGTTGGTCGACGTCCTCTTTGATTTTGATCGAGACACCGTTCGGGGGGATGCGATACGTGTCTTGGAAGCCGATGCCAAGCGACTGCAACATGACCGGGTGGCACGACTCATCTTGGAAGGGCGCGGCGATGAATTCGGCACATCGGCGTACAATCTCGTACTGGGCGAACGCCGAGCAAAGAACGTGAAATCCTATCTTCGTGAATTGGGACTCTCCATCGATGTCAAGACAACGAGTTACGGGAAAGATCGCCCGCTGTGTTTTGAGCATTCCGGCGATTGCAGACAGAGAAACCGGAGCGTCCATTTCGTCGTCAGATAATATTCGACTCACACTCCGTTCGGCTCCTCACCCGGCATGTGCCCGCCACGCACAATTTACACGCTGATTATTGACAGGCTCCCTGCTCTTTCTTTAAGGTCCATCGAGCCTCCGATCGTAGGGAACTTCTGTGTCTAAACTCGCCGTCATCGACATCGGAACGAACTCCATTCATATGGTGCTGGCTGAAATTCTTCCCGATGCCAGTTTCAAGATACTCGATCGTTTTAAGGACATGACACGGTTGGGCAATGGCGTGTTTGCAACCAGGCGGCTCTCGGACGAGGCCATGATCCGCGCGCTGGAAGTCCTCAAAACGTTGGTCACGCTCGCCCGCAACAAAGGATTCGAACGTATCGTCGCCGTCGCCACGAGTGCCGTGCGCGAGGCCCAAAACGGCGGTGATTTCGTCGCCTTGATCATGGAGCAGACGGGGCTACGAGTACGGGTGATCAGTGGGACGGAAGAAGCCCGGCTGATTTTCTTGGGGGTCAAAAACAGTATCGCCCTCCCGGACGGACCGACGCTCGTCGTCGACATCGGTGGCGGCTCCGTGGAGTTGATCGTGGGCAATCGAGAAGGCCTCATCCACGGCAAGAGTCTCAAACTTGGAGCGATCCGCTTAGCCGAACAATTCCTTCCCAAGACGCCCCCGTCGGAATCGAAGATGCGCGCCCTCGAGGATATCGTGCTCACACAGCTGCGGGATGCGCTCGGATTCTTCAAGATGAAGAAGTTCCACTCACTGGTCGCCACCTCAGGTATGGCGGGGAATGTGGGTGAGGTCGTCCATCTCCGCCAAACCGGGCGATCGTTGCCACAGCACAATCTGGCGACAGTCATGTTAAAGGATATCCGAAGTCTCGAAACGGAGTTGGCTCGGTCCTCGGTAAAGGCACGTTTGGGCATTCCCGGCCTTGACCCCAAACGCGTCGATACTCTGCTACCGACGACCGTCGTGCTCCGGTGCCTTCTCGAACTGTCCGGTCTTCACGAGATCACGCTGTGCGACAAGGCCATTCGCGAGGGCGTGATTTACGATTTTATCGTGCGGCACCGAGAGGGCTTGAAAGCCGAAAAGGATATTCCCGACGTTCGCCGCCGCAACGTGATCGGCCTTGCCAGACGCTGCCAGGCACCAGAGGTTCATGCACTTCATGTAGCCAACTTGGCACTGAGTCTGTTCGATCAAACCAAAAGAGAACATCGCTTAGGGCATCAAGAACGCACCTGGCTTGAGTACGCAGCCATTCTGCACGATGTAGGATATCTCATCAATCCGAGACAACATCACAAACACGCCTATTACC
>JBKKBQ010000049.1:0-7631 GCA_046714015.1 Nitrospira sp. | reverse complement strand
TCAGGATACCGGAAGCGACTTACGACGGCGGTTCGTCCAACCACGATACCGGCATTGGCCGTAAATACGAGATCGGGCAACCCAGGAATAGGAGCCATTCGTTCGAGCACGACGCCCACGTCCTGTTCAAGGACGCGCATCAACTCATGCCACTGTCGCACTGCCAGTTCGTGATCAACGCGGTTGCTCAGCCGCATCCAGGGATTGATCTCGTACTCGATGCCGAAATAATCTGGAGGACAGACGAGCAGGCGGCTCATGTCGGCCTCCCCAACACCCTGGCGAGTTCCGACAAAAACGATGCCGCATCTATGACGAGGCCGACCGCCTGAAAACTGCCACGATCGGCCAACTTGGTGGGGACCGACGGGTTGACGTCCACACAGACCGTTGGGACAGTGGCCGGGAGGAGGTTGCCCGTCGCCACGGAGTGGAGCGTCGAGGCGACGAGGAGCGCCAGTCCAACGCCGGGGATCAAGGCGCGCATCGCGCTCTGTGCATGAACAGAATCCGTGATCACTCCGGGCAGGGGACCATCATCACGAATCGTTCCGGACATGACCACCGGCACACTTCGTCGGACGCAAGCCGCCATGATCCCCTGCTTGATCACTCCCGACGTGACCGCTGCCTCGATGCTGCCGATTGAACGAATCCGGTTGATCGTCCGCAAGTGATGCTCGTGGCCATGCGGGACTGCGCGCCCTGCTGTGAGCCCGTAGCCGAGTGACGTGCCGAACAGATCTGCCTCCATGTCATGAGCAGCCAGCGCATTCCCGCAAAACAGTAGATGAATAAACCCCTGTTCGATCAGCCAGGTCAGCGCCTCTCGCCCACCGGCATGAATAATGGCTGGTCCACCGGCCAGCAAGACCTTGGAGTCGGCTCGTCCTTGCATGTGGCGCTCTCGCAAGTGACGCATCCGAGTCGCGATGTCGGCGATGATATGGCCATGGGGCCGCTCCGCTGACACGTGAGATTCCATGAACCCAAAGACGTCATGTTCTTGAGGACGTTGCAGGGGAATGACACGCACGCCTTCTCGACCAACCACGATTCGATCGCCTCGATGGACTTCGCCCATCGGAATAGCCCGCGCCGTGGAATCTCGATGATCCACCAGAATGCCAAGATCCATCTCGATCCGATCGACATCGACCCATTGTCCTCTGAGTCGAATCTCTGTTGGGAGATGCGTCGTGGCGTAGAAGTCATCGGGGAAGATGCCATCGGAGGGGGCATCGGCAATCCGGCAGTCTGCCTCACGTTCGATCGAAGCCCCGTGTGGCTGGATGGCCTTGAGGATGTCGTCCAATAGCGCCTTGGATGTCGATCGGATGACAATGCGAGCACGAGAGGGTTCTTCTCTGGTCTTGCCGATGTGCACGTCCTCTAGGTCAAAGGTTCCTCCCATCATGTGGATACGATCCAACACCTTGGCCAGCACGAGGGAGTCAATAATGTGGCCATTGATGAGGACTGTTTCTTGAACGATACTCATGATTGAGACCACGAAAACCTTTGTATTTTTTCAGGACTCTGCACGAGATACTTCATCCATAGAAGTACCAGCAGGCTACCCCAGAATATTAACGCATTCATCGATATCACGTTTGTGGCGAAACCGACTGTATGGATATAGGCCCAAGGTGAGGTGTCTCGCACAACTTCATTGACATGCCAGAAAAGCCTGAGAGCTGAACGCCGATATCCCCCCAGCTCCATCACCCAAGTTACCGTGAAGGCAAGGAAAAAAACCGTATAGTGGGCACGATGGGCTATTCTTCCCCATGAGAGCGCTCTTTCTTCCATACAGCGACAGTTTTTAATTACCAACACAGAAACAAGGAGCACCATCATGAACGTGGTTGTCCACATAGGAAGAGAGAGCCCAACACGGACGTTCGCGGGAATCGAATACCCATAGATCCCGAGCCACAGAATATTGGCTACCGCTCCGAGGAATGCTCCAGTAACCAGTTTCATTTCCGTCGACTGCGCAGCTCCTGGAGAGGACGAACATCTGGACCAGATCAGCAGTGACCACACCGTCAGCAAGACCATGATATTGATGGCAGGCTGTTTGGCCGATTCTACTCCGTAGTCGCCAAGTACTTGATGCTGCTGCCCACCCATTTGTTGCAGTTCAAGTGGGGTCATCAACATGGTATGAGGAGTCACGTACACAGCGGCGCAGATTCCCAAGACGGCAAAAAGATATTTGCTATATCCACGGTAGTGGACTCCCTCACTCGTCGCATCAATTCGCTGCCACAGATAGTAGTTCAGGGTGAGAAAAAGAAAGGCTACTACGGATACTAAAATGATTCCGATCCATGCTAAGAGTCCCTCGAACATCGTGATCACCATTTGCTGCGGTAAACATAAATTTCCCGACTGAACCAGTACCCCTGGAAGGGGATGGGGACGAGTGCGAAGAGCAGAATAACCAACGAAGTATAACTGAATCGATCGTAATAAGCCTTCTGTCCGGATCCTGGGCTATCATGGAACGGTAAGCGCTATAACCAGCTGTAACAGCAGCCGCAAAAGCAATGTTTGCAAGAAAGCGATGGAGCGTAGAAACATTCCATGTGGCTGTGCGAAGGAGATGCCAATAATTTCCGAGAAAGCGCCCGCTATCATCCACTCCTGCTGGTGACAGCATGAAGCTCGACCATGAATTTGCCAGCACCAGTAGGAGAGCTGCGAGCACATTGACGCCAAGTCCTATTGCAGCGTGATTCCACCGATGTCCTGTCGAAGCCAGCCTCATCCATGCTCTTTCATAGGTCCAGACTGCTATTGGAAACAAAAAAAGTACCAACGACACGGCGACCAGGATGGGACGAAACAATTGTGCAAGATAGGCAAACAATCCCGGGTAATACAGAACCAGTCCCCCAAGCATGAGGATGCCCAACAAGATTGATACAGGGAGCGCTAGACGCACAAGTTTCAGGGTTTCTCGTGCGTAGGAGTCGTAGCGGGCTGCGTTGGATTTCTCACGGACAGAAAGCCCGACAACCTCTAACAGCGTTGCCAAGAATAACCCTCCGAAGACAAATCCACCCCAATAGGTTAGCTGTTGCGCGATCACCCAGATGACTAGCCGGCTCTCCTGTAGAACGGGAACTTCGCTCAATCGTGGATAATCTTGATCAGTTAGACGAGGGGCAGCGGGGCCCATGACAACGCCTTGTGTTCTGTAATAAGTGTCTCGCGAAACAACGGGCTTGTGGATTTGGTCGGAGGGCGCAGTGGCTATTGTGTCAGATGCGATGAGAAAAACAGCCGCAGCAGTAATGAGGATGATGCACGACCTGAGGAAAGGCTGGCAGGGATCCACACGCAGAAAATTTCGCAGGATTGAGATGGTAGCCACTTTCTTCCTCTCGGAAGAATAGATCTTAATCTGCTATTCTGAAATGTCCTCTTATTGTTGAATTCTATCATGCGGTACTACTTGTCCTTCATCAATTCCCGAAGCACGCTCGTGGCGTAGGCGCCGGGAGGGAGGGCAAAGGTCAAGGTGAGGGTCGAACTGTCCAGCGACCAATCGAGTTTCGCCAGCGGCACCCGTAGAGCCCGTCGCTCGCCGCGGAATCCGCAGGTCTTTGCGGCGGCGGTGAGGGCGTCTTTGGTTGTGCCGGCTTCGGCGATGATAGCTTCCTCGATTCGACCAGGCTCGTCGCTTGCCCAGGACACGCGCGAGCCAAAGAGAATGCCTGTCGGGCTGATATCAAAACGATCTGCCCGGGTCTGTTCCCTCTCAGCATCCTCGACCTGAAAGCAGGCGCCGTTGTCCGACTTTATCGCCCAATCGCCGACCAGCACACGATCGATGCGGTCGATACGCCGGGCCAGCATGCGGTTGAAGAGAAACGATTGGTAGGTATTCAGATACCAGACGCGTTTGTTCCGATTCATCTGCTCACGCCGCTGCGCATCAACCAGTAGGGCGGCGCCGATCCGGTAGTTGTCACCGTCCTTACCCTGCCTCTGTGGTCCAAAGTAATTCGGCACGCCGCGTGTGCCCAGCTGTTGAAGGACGGCCGGCACGGTTTCAGCCGCGTGAGCGGCGACATTGCGGATGACTAACCGGAATGTGTTGCCTGCATGGTGACCGGGGCGTAGCCGGTTCCGATGGCGCCCGAGTATCTCGATCGAAAGAATTCGTTCGTCGGTTTTCAGGCGGGCGAGTTGCTCAGGCGTCACAAAATGCAGAGAGAGCATCTGAGTCGTCACAGCGCGCGCATCTTTGAGGCCCGCCGTTCCGATGCCCTGCGCCTTCACGCCGACCGTCGTTGAAATCATTCTGACCAGGTCCGGCGTCGAAAGTCCCCGCTTGGTGATCTTCACATAGAGATGTTCTCCTTCCCCGCAAGGAAGATAGAGCGGGCGTTCTTCCACCTGAAAGTCTTCGGGCACGGTGCGGATCTGTCCGCCGATTCCGGGCACGTTACTGGTGAGGAAGGGATCGATTGGTTGCGTCACAGGTGTGCCTTCATTGGGCAGACGGCTATCCGCGGAAATCTGTTGTCAAATCCGGCTGGAGAAAAGACCATGCTATACTTTTCTCGTCCATGCGGAAACAATCAGGCCAACGACAGGTTGTGGAATGAGCAGGCGACGGACGGTGTCATGGCCTGATCGTGTGCGATCGTTCATTGGGTATTGCCTCAGCGAGCCCCTCTATCGGGCCTTCAGCCTCGTTCCTCATTGGGAATGGGGCTTGTCCGATCATGACGTGTCCATCCTCACCCAGCCACATTCGTCCCTTGCCGGTCGTCGCGCAGTCCATCTCACGGATCTGCACCTGGACCGATATCATCCGAGGCATGATCGTATCGTCAACACCGTGAGAGAACTTCGCCCCGATTGGATTTTCATCACCGGGGATCTGCTCAACGTACCGGAAGGTCTGCCCCCTCTCTTTCGATTCCTCGAACAACTGCGCGCCATTGCACCCCTTTTCATGACACTGGGCAATCATGACCACTACAGTGGTGTCCCAGTGGCACAGTATGCCGAACTTGCCGATCGACACAAGATTACGCTGCTGGTGAATCAACGTGCCATCGTGTCAACTGGAAAGGGGGAACTCGCGATCGTCGGCGTCGATGATCCATCGCTTCATCGTGCGGATCTTCGATGTGTCCCGCCTCGTGCCGACTCTCGCTTTACATTGCTGCTGGCCCATGCGCCAAACATCCTCGACTATGTGGAAGCCCATCATGCCATTGACTTGATCCTCTGCGGTCACAGTCATGGCGGGCAATGGAGGGTGCCGGGAATACCCACCTTCTGGCTTCCTCCTGGATGTAATGGTCGCGTGGCCGGTTGGCACGAATCCGGCCGGCACAGGCTGTACGTCAACCGGGGGCTGGGTTGGTCCTTTCTCCCATTTCGGTTGAATTGCCGTCCTGAGATTGTCCTGATCGAGTGGACCCAAGAGTAGACATCAATCCAAACTGGATAGTTGTCATTCGCGCATCCGTTCCAGCGCTTCCCTCGCTCTGCTTCTTGCGGTTTGATCCCAATCCTGTTCCATGACGAATTTTAGTCGTTCACGTGCATCGGTGGCTCGCAGTCGTCCGAGCCCCAACGCGGCGCAGGAACGCACGTACGCGTGGTCATCGTCCAGAGCCTTCACGAGTAGCGGTACCACCGACATGTCTTGTAACGCCCCTAGATGACTGGCCGCCATTCCCCTGATGCGATGCTGTTTATCGCCCAACGCTCGTTCTAAAGTCGTAGCAAATAACTCTTTCAACGCTGGAACCGCAGACTCCAAGCCCTTCACGCGATACCCATTCATCTCAAGCAACGCGAACGCCATCTCCAGCTTCTTTTCTTGAACGGTTTCTCGCTCAAAGAATGTCAGGAGTTTGGCTCGTTCGTGAGACGTTGCGCGGCGGCGAAGTACCGCTCTCATCGGGATGAACAACAGGGCAGCAATCGCCAGGCCGATCGCGGCGATCGGTACCGCCTGGTCGATAACAAAATCCTGTGTGTCGGGCGTGAGCCGTTTCCAGACCCACACGCTGATTACAATGAGGCCGAGCAGCAGGGCAAGGACGGTCAGGTTTGCTTGCCCTTGGTCGCGATGGTTCGTCTCCGTCATGGGTGGAGGATCATACGGGCGTGATTGATTGGCCGTCAACGAATCGTCTTCAAGAATAGGTTTAGCCGAAGATACTGATACTCGGTTATAGGTCGGTGCGTCTGCCGGAATTGACTTGCGATTGAAGCAATGGTCATACTCACCCGGCAATCGTTTGCGGTGAGACTCAATACATTATGGACACTCATCCTCAGGACAGCTCCATACGGCGTGTCATGGTAGGCACTGACCGTTCGAAAACGGCGGATCAGGCTGTCCTGTGGGCAGCCCGATTTGCTGAGCGCTATGGTGCCGAGCTGTTCGTCGTGCAGGTTATCCTGCCTCAGCACCCGTCCACCACCGAATTCGGTGCCGCCGAACACACCAAAGCTGCCGCTGCCAACGACGAGCTGCGAAATTACGTGAGACAGATCGCCGGGGAGCGCGGCCATTCCCTCGCCGTCATCGATAGCGATCCTGCTTTGGCAATCATCCGGGCCGCTGAGCAGGAAGCAATCGATGTCTTGGTGGTCGGTAATTCGGGAATGGCCGGTCGAAAGCAATTCTTACTTGGTAATGTCCCTAACCGTATCACCCACAATTCCCGCTGCACGGTGGTTATCGTAAATACCCAGTCGGCAGCAGAGGGGGCTCACGCCGAATTGGTGCATGTTTCTCAACCACAGGCAGAATCCCACGTGTCCGACCCACATTTGGGAGCCCGAGCCGCGCACATCGCCACGGTGATGGCGAAGCATGGCCTGAAAGAACTGTTTGGCCGGCCGGAGGGAACGGATGTTCCCATTCGCCGTCAGCAAGCCAAGAGCTTACGTGCCGCGTTGGAGGAACTCGGCCCGACCTTCTCGAAGCTCGGGCAGGTGTTGTCGACTCGTCCGGATCTCCTTCCTGCGGAATACATTGAAGAACTCGCGATGTTACAGAGTCACGTCCCCCCAATGCCCGAGAGCGAAGTCGTTCGAGTGGCTGAGCAGGAATTGCGGGTGCCGTGGGAGGATGTCTTCGAGTCAATCGACCCCAAACCGCTCGCTGCGGGGACCATCGCCCAAGTTCATCGAGCCACACTCGAAAACGGTGATCGAGTAGTCATCAAAGTTCAACGTCCCACTGCCCGAGCCGAAATCGAACAGGATCCTGCCCTACTCGAAATATTCGCTCAAAAAGTCGGGCAACGTCCGGTCCTCAATCAAGTCGTGAATATGGAGGCTGTCTTCAAGCACCTCTCCACGTCGCTCCCCCGGGAACTCGACTTTCATCAAGAAATCGAAAACATCGACCGGATGCGGACAGTGCTCGCAGATTATGATCGTCTGGCCGTACCGGTCGTGCATCACAAGCTGTCGACTTCTCGACTTGTGGTGATGGAAGAGATTCAAGGTGTTCCGATCTCACACGCGCCGGAAGGTCCGGAGCGTATCGAAGCGGCCCGCCAGCTCTTGGAGAGTTACTACAAACAGATCATCGTCGACGGCTTCTTCCACGCCGATCCTCACCCGGGCAATCTCAT
>JBKKBQ010000048.1:0-3248 GCA_046714015.1 Nitrospira sp. | reverse complement strand
AGGATTCAAAACAAGACGCCAGCAAGGGCCTCAGCGCCCCTCAAGGTCGTTGGATCCGAGAGGATACTAAAACAGGTCATCCAACGAGCCCGCAAGGAGTGAGAGGCCCGAGGCGTACCGAGGGAGTGTACGTTGAGGGTCTCGAACGACTGAGAACGAAGTTGGGGACCTGTTTCAGCATCCGACTAATGGCGGAAGTGGCGCATGGCGGTGAGAATCATCGCCATCCCATGTTCATCCGCCGCTTTGACGACTTCTGCGTCGCGGATCGATCCGCCGGGGTGAATGACCGCCGTGATCCCGCCATCGGCTGCGGCATCGAGGCCATCGCGGAATGGAAAGAACGCGTCCGAAGCCATGACACAGCCTTTGACCGGCATTTGCGCTTTCATGGCCGCCAACTTCACGGAATCCACACGGCTCATCTGCCCTGCCCCGATGCCGACCGTCTGGCGCGGCTTGGCATAGATGATGGCGTTGGACTTGACGTGTTTGCAGACTTTCCACGCAAACGCACAAGCGGCATATTCTTCATCCGTCGGCTTACGGATAGTCGGCACGGCAAGCGTCCGAGGATCCGATAAGACGCCGAGATCGCGATCCTGGACGATGAGGCCGCCGACCAGTTTCTTCAGATCAAACCCTTCTTGCTTCACCTTCGTCAAGGGACCCACGTCCAATAACCGCAGATCCTTCTTTCGCTTCAATTCGGCCAATGCGTCTTCAACAAACCCTGGAGCAATCACGACCTCGACAAACGTGGACGTGATTTCCTTGGCAGCCGCCAAATCCACCGGCCGGTTGAAGGCAATCACCCCGCCGAAGGCCGACACGGGATCCGTCTCTCTGGCCTTGACGTACGCCTCCGCCGGCGTCTCACCGAGCGCCACTCCGCAGGGATTATTGTGCTTGATGATGGCGACGGCCGTCTCCACATATTCCTTCACCAACTCGAGCGCGGAATTCGCATCGAGGAAGTTATTGTAGGACATCGCCTTGCCATGCAAGATCTTCCCACGCGACACTGACGGTTCCTTGCTGTCCAATTCACGATAGAACGCGCCCTGCTGGTGAGGATTCTCCCCGTAGCGGAGGGACTCCGCCAACTCAAATTGAAGCGACAGCACTTTCGGGAACTTGACCTCCCCACCCTTTGTATGCTTCTCCAAATAGCCGGCGATCAATCCGTCATAGCGTGACGTATGCTGGAAGACCTTCATCGCCAACTCACGGCTCAACGCCGGTGTCACCGTCTTACTGTTCACTGCCTCCAGCACCCGCGAATAATCCGCCGGATCGACGACGACCAACACATCGTCATGATTCTTGGCCGCTGACCGCAACATCGATGGGCCGCCGATATCGATATTTTCGATGGCATCCTCGAAACGGCAGTCGGGCTTGGCGATCGTGGCCTCAAAGGGGTAGAGATTGACCACCACCACATCGATTGGACCGATCCCATGTTGAGTCATCTGCTCAACATGCGTCGGCAGCGAGCGCCGGCCCAACAAGCCGCCATGAATCTTCGGATGCAAGGTCTTCACCCGACCATCGAGAATCTCCGGCGAACCAGTATAGGCAGCGACATCCGTGACGTTCACCCCGGCCTCGCGCAACGCTTTGGCGGTTCCTCCCGTGGACAAAATCTCCGCGCCAAGCGCTTCCAGTCCCTTCGCCATCTCGATGACTCCGGTCTTATCTGAAACGCTGATCAACGCCCGCTTGATGCCGGCCATGTGAGTACTCCTTACAATCGTGTGTGATGTGGAAGAGATACGGTGACTACGAAAGGCTGGTGAAGGATAGCAAAAGTGTGGGGTAAGTTCAAGGCGACAGGTGGCCGACCGTCCCATTGGAGCATAGAACTGCGTTTGACCTGTGCCAGGAGCAGTGGGGATGTTCGCAATCGGCGTTCTCCTCGCACGGCATGTGCTTTTACCTGAGGTGGGAGGGTGGCACGTGCCAGACCCCGACAAACGTGTCATTGACGTTGGTGCTACCATTCAAGTAATGTCTCATCGGTGATGAGGAGTCCCCAGGCGTTCTCCTACATAACCACTCACTATGGAGGTGCGCTATGCTGGCTGGCCGATTGGTGAGGCTGATCGAGAAAAACTCCGAGAAGCTTGCTCGTGAGCTCAGCGAAAAAGTCTGGAATTCTCCCCGCTGTAGCGATCTGCGAAAAGTCCCACCAGACGAACTCCAAGCCCGCACCCGGGAGATCTACCAAAACTTGAACAATTGGTTGATGGATATGACGGAGGCCGAGATCGAACGCCGCTATACGGAGCTGGGCGCGCGCCGAGCCTCGCAAGGTGTCGCCTATAGCCACTTCCTCTGGGCCATCACCGCCACCAGAGAGCACATGACCGCCTTTGTCCAGCGCGAAGGGCTATCCGATAGCGCCGTCGAGCTGCATGGGGAGTTGGAACTCATGCATGTCCTGAGTCAGTTTTTTGATCGGGCGTTGTACTATACAGCGGTGGGATATGAGGGGGAGCGTGCTCGCATCGGAACGAACCTTCGCAGGCGGAGAGACGATCATCAGAAAGTATCCATTTAGTGCCACTGCCCGAATGGCGACGCAGATGTGTCACAGCCTCGACGGGCTCACCGCAGGGTGGGTTCATACGTACATTCACCGTGCCAGAACATTCTCGACTTCGCCTAAAACTCTCTTAGGCATAGCGATCTCCCCAATTTTTTAGCGCCTTAAGTACGGGGCCTAAACCCTTTCCTTTCTCTGTCAGGTAATACTCTAATCTGGGCGGATGTTCGTTGTAGAGCAGCCGTGCAATGACGCCCTGCGCATCCAGGGTCTTCAAGCGGGCGGATAAGGTATTCGGTGCCACACCGGCTAATGACTCCTGAAAATCCTGAAACCGTCGCGGTCCTCGAAGGAACAGATCTCGCAGTAAAAGGATCGACCACCGTTCGCCGATCACGTCCAACGCTCGCGCAACGGGGCAGTTCTGTTGTCGATAAGATTTGGCCACCTCATACGATACTACATTGACTATTTATTTACAAGTAACTATAGTTTTTGTAGTTATAAAAACGTCTTCCAGCTTCGTTGTCACGTCGCTCAAAGGCTCTTGTTCGGTGCAATGCGCCTCTTGGCGCGCTAGGTGGGTGGGGAAGAAGACCGTTTATACATCCTGCAGGCTCTGCCGATTCAACCGTGACTTCGGAGGGGCGCGCGTGAGCGAGTGCCGAGGTAGTTGTGTAACAGCCGAGTGTAGTGT
>JBKKBQ010000047.1:0-4418 GCA_046714015.1 Nitrospira sp. | reverse complement strand
GGACAAACTAAGCCGCGAAGGATTCCATCCCATAAGAGGTGCAAGCCGTGCAGAAACTGGCAAAAGGATGGACCTTCGATGCAGTGTCGATCGGCTACCCGGGGTTGGTCGGCAATCACGGGCCTCGCTCGGAGCCGGGAAATTTAGGCACCGGCTGGGTTGGATTTAACTTTGCTGCTGCGTTTGCCCTTCCGGTCAAAATCGTCAACGACGCGGCGATGCAAGCC
The DNA here is from genome assembly GCA_046714015.1 of Nitrospira sp. Taxonomy (GTDB): domain Bacteria; phylum Nitrospirota; class Nitrospiria; order Nitrospirales; family Nitrospiraceae; genus Nitrospira_D. The sequence continues at coordinate 4,191 of JBKKBQ010000047.1, read as the reverse complement.
CTGGGTAGCTATGAGGGCGGAAGAATGCTGTTTCTTGGACTCGGCACAGGCTTAGGCTCCACACTGATTGCCGAGAATATTATCATCCCTCTAGAGCTTGGCCGGCTCAAATACAATAGAAAAGATTCCTTCGTCGAGGTGCTGGGGAAACGGGGACTCCAACGGTTAGGCAAAAGGACTTGGCGGCATACGGTAATCGAGATCGCAACCATGCTGGCAGAAGCGTTCGTGGCGGATACCGTGGTGCTGGGTGGTGGCAACGCAAAAGGACTTGGCGTACTGCCTCATGGGATGCAGATCAGTGGCAACCAGGCAGCTTTCCGCGGTGGATTTCGTTTGTGGCGGCTAGAAGACATCCGCACCCACTCAACGAAAAGTGATCATCACCTTACCGACCCTACCGGTGGTGAAGCAGAATGGAGGATGTTGTGATCTTTGCAGGTCGCCACTGAGGCATGAGCCGGTTTATGCGCGTGCGGCAAGAAGCGATACTCGTACGAGACCGGGTGCTACCCTCCCCACATTGCTGAATTGCCACAAATAGATCGTGACGTGCCATCAAAAGATAGGTGAGGCAGCGCGATCCTTCACGCGCTCACGGCCCGATATCCCATGTTGCCAGGAACCATCCGCGACCATACAACAAAACACTGTCGACCATTCATCCGCTTTTTTGCCTGCTAGCAGGACCTGTCGCATGAACCGTCGGATACTCCCCTCCCCGCAGCCGTGGCAAGCGGAGTCGAACCTTTCTTAATCGTGGGTGCCATGGCAGGAGGGAGGGTAGCAAGAAGGTATCGTCAAACCGTCGTTCGGCAAAGACAACTGAGGTGATCCATGACCATCGAGCTCAACCACACGATCGTTCCAGCTCGCGACAAGGACGACTCTGCACGATTCTTCTCGCGCATCTTCGGGGTTGCCTACGAACCATCCGGTGGATACTTCGCGCCGGTGCGGGTGAATGACCGACTCACGCTGGATTTTGATGATGATTACGAAGCCACTGAGCAATTCGGCGTCCATCACTACGCCTTCCACGTAAGCGACGAGGAATTCGACGCGATTTTCTCGCGCGTGCACGAGGCGGGGCTGGCCTACGGCAGTGAGCCCGGGCATCCTGCGAACGGGAAACTGAACAATTGGAACGGCGGGCGCGGCGTCTACTTCCGCGATCCGAGCGGACACCTCCTCGAACTGTTGACACGCGCCTAACTTGTTCGAGTCCTGAGTGAAAAGCACCAGCTGTTGTGGCTGTTTGCGGCATCTTGAGCCTTGTCGCTCAATGGCTCATACTGACTGGCTATGGAATCGTTACCTGTTTCTCTGTGCGAAACGATGGAAGAGCGGTATCGAACCTTGCTGGAAGTAGCGGAAGCGATTTCTGCGCACCGCGATCTGCACGAGCTTTTTCGAGATCTCGCCCAGCGGCTGCCCCGCGTGGTCCACGTCAATTTCGTCGGCCTGTCTTTGCACGATCCGGTGCACAACACGATGCGATTACATACCATTCAGGCAAACGTGCCGGCTGACCTTGTGGGTGGCCATGAAGGGCCGGTCGAAGAGAGTCCTGCAGGATTAGTGTGGCTCACGCAGCAGCCAATCCTCGTTCCCGATCTTGCCGAAGAACGTCGCTGGCCCACTGTCACCAAGCATATGAAGGAGGACGGCACGAATTCCTTTTGCTTCGTTCCGCTCACCACCGCCGTGCGACGTTTGGGAGCCATGGGATTTTCAAGCTTGCAGAAAGCGGCCTACAGTGAAACGGATCTCGAGTTTCTCCAGCAAGTGAGTCAACTGGTGGCCGTGGCGGTGGACAATGTCCTGCACCACCGTGACCTGACCCTTGACCGAGAGCGCTTGCGGCTCTTGCTTGAGGTATCGGAAGCGATTGCAGCCCATCGTGACCTCAAAGTGCTGTTCAACGCATTAGGGAAACGGCTTCCTTCCGTAGTGCCGTTCGAATTCATCGGACTGATCTTGCATGACCCGCTGCGGGACGTGATGAGAATTCACGTGATCGCTACCGAACAGACCGAACGCGTTCCAGATGGCCTTGAGCTGACGATGGAAGAATCCATCTCGGCGTGGGTGCTCAAGAACCAGCTCCCCGTTGTCATGCCTCGAGTGGATGAGGAGACCCGTTTCCCCAAAGTCGTCGGGATGCTGAGGGAAATGACCGTACGGTCCTGCTGCTACCTCCCGCTCACCACGGCGATGCGCCGCTTGGGCGCGATCGCATTCGGCAGCGTGAACCCATGCGCCTTTGGGAACTCAGAGGTCGAATTCTTAAATCAAGTGGCCACGCAAGTGGCGGTGACGGTGGACAACGTGTTGAACCATCAAGAAGCCGAGGCTGCACAGAAACAACTGGCCCACGAACGGGACCGGCAGCGGCTACTCTTGGAAGTGAACAATGCGATCGTCTCTCATCTCGATCTAGATGATCTCTTCGCCGCCGTCAGTACCTGTTTGAGAAAAGTGATCCAACACGACGGGTCCAGCCTGCTGCTTTGTGACGAGGACAGTGAGGAATGGCGCATCCATGTGTTGGACTTTGCCACGAATGAGAGTTTTGTGGAGCGAGGGCGCCATGCGTCGGTGGTCTGGTCGCCGTGCTGCGCGGCCATCGAAACGGGAAAACCGGCGGTGTTTCGCGAGCAGGACCTGCGTGAGAAGTCGGCCATTTCCGAAATTACGCGGCGGTTGCTGGCCAGCGGCGTGAAATCCTTTTGCAGTGCCCCGCTCATGTCGCACAACCGGACTTTGGGCGCCCTCGACGTCGAGAGGCGTCAGGACGACGGCTTTTCGCCGGAAGACGCCGAGCTGCTCAGCCAGGTGGCGCAACAAGTCGCGATTGCAGTGGAGAACGGTTTGGCCTATCAGGAAATCGCCCAGCTCAAGGAAAAGTTGACGAAAGAAAAGTTGTATCTCGAAGAAGAGATCCAGACCGAGTACAACTTCGAAGAAATCGTCGGTGACAGCCAGACGCTCCGAGCCGTACTCAAAGAAGTCCAGGTTGTTGCTCAGACGGATTCAACTGTCTTGATTTTGGGTGAAACGGGAACGGGCAAGGAACTCATCGCCCGCGCCTTGCACAATCGCAGCGACCGTCGAGATCGAACGTTCGTCAAACTGAACTGCGCGGCCATCCCCACCGGACTGTTGGAGAGCGAATTGTTTGGGCATGAAAAAGGGGCGTTCACCGGCGCGATCGCGACGAAGATCGGTCGGTTTGAATTGGCGGATCGGGGCACGATCTTCCTTGACGAAGTCGGCGAGATTCCACTCGAGCTCCAAGTCAAGCTGCTTCGCGTCCTCCAAGAGCAAGAGTTTGAGCGCCTAGGCAGCACCAAGACCGCGCGCGTCAACGTGCGCGTGATTGCTGCGACAAATCGTGATCTCGGCACAATGGTCACAGAAAAGACGTTCCGAAGCGATCTATACTATCGGCTTAAGGTCTTTCCCGTCACCGTTCCTCCTCTACGCGATCGCCCAGGAGATATCCCGTTGTTGGTCCGGCACTTCGCACACAAATTTGCCCAACGGATGAAGAAGCGTATCGAGACGATTCCGTCCGAAGGCATGAAGGCGCTGCAGAATTATTCCTGGCCTGGCAACGTGCGCGAGCTGGAAAACTTCGTCGAGCGCGCCGTCATCCTCACGCATGGACCGGATCTCTATGTGTCGCTGGCTGAACTGAAACGGACGCCGAGTCATATAGAGAATTCCGGGACGACTACCCTCGAACAGGCCGAGCGCGATCATATTCTGAAAGTCCTGCGCGAGACCAATTGGGTCATCGGCGGCACGGCAGGCGCTGCCACCAGACTCGGCATCAAACGCACCACACTCCACTCCAAAATGCAAAAACTCGGGATCGCTCGCCCGCACTAGGTCCACGAAATCCTGGATATGGGCTGAATATTAATATCCGGTGAAAGCTCCTGATAGCTTAATACCGCAAGGTTTGGAAAATCTGTTTCAATTAGCTTCCTTACCGCTTTCCTGATGTCCATAGTTGTAAGCAGGACGGCATTCCTTGCTGTTGATAGATAACTTCTGGTTTCCCTGCTCAATGCCTCTTTAAAACGGGATTTTTCTTCGTTCGTCAACGGATGCGTAGTTACCTCGCCAACTCTTTCTTCTATATCGGCATCCAGCAGATATACCACAAGTGCATTGCTCCCC
>JBKKBQ010000046.1:0-3811 GCA_046714015.1 Nitrospira sp. | reverse complement strand
ACCGGAACGCACTCTGCACGATCGCAAGACCGACTCAGCTTTTCTCACGTTCAGCCGCTCGATAGGCGTCTTGAAGGAGCTGGGCGAGATGCTTGACCTGTACCGAATTCCCCACTCCGTTCTTGAGCTGCATCATGCAGGCCGGACAACTGGTGGCGACCACGTTCGCCCCGGTTTGTGTGATGGCGCGCGCCTTACGGCCGAAGATCTTCTGCGACGTGTCGTAGTCTTTGATGAGGTACGTGCCCGCCCCTCCGGCACAACGATCGGCATCCTGCATTTCGACGAGGTTGACACCCGGCAAGGACGACAGGATGTGTCGCGGCTCTTTCGTCACCCCGGCGGCCCGCAAATGGCAGGATGAATGATAGGTGACGCGTTTCGTCGTCCCATCGGCGTTGGCCATCGGAGGATGCTGTGGCGAGCGGGCCACGAATTCCGAAATATGCACGACTTTCTTGGCCAGTTCTTCGGCTTGCCGCCGTTCCTCTCCTTCCGGAAAGACTGCGGGATAGTCTTTCAGCATCAGGGTACAGGAGGCACAGCCGGTCACAATCGTTTCGTACGGAGCCAGCGACCGGAGATTGAACCGCGCTCCGTCTCGCACCAGATCGACATGTCCGTAGGTCTGAACCGGGGTTCCGGAACAACGTTGCGGCGGCAGTGCCGGCTCGACTCCATGTTTCTTCAAGACGTCAATCACCGCGTCTCCCACTCCATCGTCGAAGTAGTTCGCGGCACACCCGTGGAAATACGCCACGGTCCGAGTCGGTGGCAAGTCTGTTTCACTGGGAATCAAATCGGCATACCGATCGCGCAAGTGTCGCCGGGCGAATTTCGGGAGCACGAGATCATGTGGTAATCGAGCCGTGGGGGCCAATGCCTTCATGATCGGAGCGGTAATCCGTTCGAGTAGTTTCCTCAAGAATGGGCGATCCCAGATGGGTTGTGTGCCGGCGAGGAACCGCAAACAGGCGTCAAAAGTTCCCCCCTTCGCTTGGTGTTTGAAGATCCAGCCGGCCAGCCGGTTGGGGTGCTGCGCCCGCTTCTGCAGAATCAGATCCGACACGTCGACGCCGGCCGGGCAGATCGTCCGGCACGATTTGCAGTTCAGGCAGGCCTCCACCACTCGTTTGGAATTGAGATAACTATAGTCCTTGGCTGTAACGATTTCGAACCATCCGCGCGCGCTCATGTCTTCCGATTGAAAGACGTCGTACACGGGACAGACCGAATTGCACTTCGCGCAGGTGGCGCAGGATTTTGAGAGTCTCGTATAGTCGATATGGTCGGTAAATGGCGCGTCGCTGAGCTTGATGCTGGGGTTGAGTACGTTCTCAGGATCGAACGATTTCTTGACCTGCACAAATAAGTCGTAGAGCTCTTCGCCGAACATCTGTTTGACGAACTCGGCACGGACGCGGCCATCGCCATGCTCGCCACAGATCGACCCGCCGAAACGATGCAGGACCGTCGTATGGATCTCCCGGTAGGCGTGCACCATCTTTTCGAAATCGCCTTGATCGTTCACATCCAACAGCGGAACGATGTGCGCGTTCCCGTTTCCAATATGGCCGAAGATGGCCACCGGGACCTGTTGCCCCTGGAAGAAATCTCCCAGATACCGGATTAACTCGCTGATCTTCTCAGCCGGCACGACGACGTCGTCGACAAAATTGATCGGTTTCTTCTTTGGATCGAATCGATAGAGCGTCGGATACAGGGCCTTTCGTGCCTTCCAGAGTTGCTCCCGACGCTCCGCATCAAACGCGAGCGTCGGTTCCGACGCCAACTTGTAGGGCCGACAGAGGGCACCGAGGGCATCGGCTCGCTCACGGAGGTCGATCTCGAACGAATCGGCGTCGAGCTCAAGCAGCAGCGTGGCTGCCGCATCAGCCGGAATGCCATGCGTCCCTCGGCCGATGAGGCTGAGCGTATTGGCGTCCATGACCTCCAAGGCACTTGGCTGGAGCGTCAGGATTCGAGGCACGGCGTCGCCGACTTCTTCCAAGCGTTGGAAGTGAATGAGCGCCGTCAGCGTGGACGCGGGCTTGTCTACCAGGGTGAGGGTCGCTTCACTCATGACGCCTAGCGTTCCTTCGCTGCCGACGAATAACTTCGGAAGATCGAACGAGCCACGCATCAGGCCCTCGGCTACCCCGAAGAGATTGTACCCGCAGCTGTTCTTGCCGACAGTCGGTCGTTTCGCGGCGATGAGGTCCGCGTGGGCCTGTGTCAGTACCAGGACGTCACGCAGCGCCGGCACCGTCGTAAGCAGACGCTCAAGTGTCGGGTCGTCGAGGGCATAGGATCGCGCCTCGATCCAGGACGACGAGGTGAGGCACAACCGAAGGCGCTGGACATTGTCTTTGACTGAGCCATACCGCAACGTATGTGGCCCGGAAGAATTGTTGGCGATCATGCCGCCCAGTTTGCACATGTCGCCGCTTGAAGGGTCCGGCCCAAACATCAGCCCATGGGTGCTGAGCTGTTTATTCAATTCCGCCAGGACGATGCCCGGCTGGACCCTGGCCCATCGCTCCTCCCGATTGACTTCAAGGACACGGTTCAGGCGTGAGACGTCGAGGATGATCCCGGAACCGATCGCAGAACCGGTCAGATTGGTCCCGGCTGCTCGAGGCGTGAGAGGAATGCCTCGCGACCGGGCATAGCCGATAGTCGTGGCAATATCATCTTCTGATTCAACGAGCACAACCGCCTGCGGCGGGATGCGATAGATGCCGGCGTCTACGGCATAGGCCGTGATGGTGGACATATCGTCCTTGACCTTCTCCGAGCCCAATAGGGCGCGAAGATCCTTCGGCACCGGGTGAGCTTTTGTCGGCTGGATCAATGGAGAAGAGGTGGTCATGAGTGGTCGCGTGTCTAGCCTGTCAATTCCTCAAGGAACCAAAGTCGTTGTCCGTGGGCTCAAGTTTCTCCTACAATGGATCGCACCGTGACGAGCCCAACCTTATATATCACCCGCCTGTTGCCACAGCCAGTGCTGGATGCCATTCCCCGACACTACCACATGCTTGCTGAACCAACCGATCGGCCACCGACCGCGGAGGGGTTGCGGCGCGGGTTCGCCGAGGCCGATGCAGTCATCTGTACGCTGACTGATCGCATCGACGCCGCGCTGCTCGCTCAAACAACAAGGCTGAAAATTATCGCCAACTACGCAGTCGGCCATAACAATATCGACCTGTCTGCTGCAAGCCAACACGGCATTATTGTCACCAATACACCGGACGTGCTGACCGATGCCACTGCCGATCTGACTTGGGCCCTGTTGCTGGCCGTTTCCCGCCGAGTGGTCGAGGCAGACGCCTGGCTCCGAACCGGCAACTGGCCAGGATGGGCACCGACCCAGCAGTTGGGTACCGATGTCTCCGGGAAAACGTTGGGCATTATCGGCATGGGGCGCATCGGCCAGGCTGTCGCGCAACGAGCATCTGGGTTTCGGATGGCGGTACTCTACGCAGGCCGCCATCGCGTGCCAGCCCCATCGGGCCTCACGTGGGAATGCCAACCCCTCGAGGCAGTCCTTGCAAACTGCGATTTTCTTTCGCTGCATGTTCCACTCACCGAGACGACCCGTCATCTGATCGGCCGACGCGAGCTCACCCTGATGAAACCAACCGCATACCTGATCAACACGTCCCGCGGACCGGTAATTGATGAGGCGGCGTTGGTATGGGCGCTTGAGGCACAAACAATCGCGGGTGCTGGGCTGGATGTCTACGAGCAAGAACCGATGGTCCCGGCTGGGTTGAGATCTCTCCCGAATGTGGTCCTTCTTCCACAC
>JBKKBQ010000045.1:0-10011 GCA_046714015.1 Nitrospira sp. | reverse complement strand
GTGGTGGTGACGCCAGATGGCCCGAAGGGGCCGCGGCATGCCGCAAAGTCTGGAGTCATTCAACTCGCCAAAGCGACAGGCCTTCCTATCGTGCCATTGGCTTTTGCCTGTTCAAAAAAAAACTCTTTGCGAGCTGGGATCGCTACATGGTCCCGTACCCGTTTTCCAGAGGGCTCTTTCTCTACGGACATCCGCTCTGGGTCTTGCGCGAAGCCGATGACGCCTCACTCGAGGCGACTCGCCTGGAGCTTGAGACGGTCCTCAATCGACTGACGGGTCAGGCGGAACAAGCGGTCAATGCAGGGCGCGACGGGCGAGATTAGCGGGACAGGCGTGACTGGCCGCGAGTGCATGAGTCTCACGCGTTTCTGGCTTGTCTCGTATATTCGAATCCATTATGTGGAAGCTTCTGTATAACATCGGCATCCTCCTCGCCGCTCCCGTCATCGTAGGTGTGTTGGTAGCCAAGCCGCGCTGCCGGCGAGGCTTTCTCCAGCGGATGGGGTGGCAGAGGCATCCGTCTGACACCGTTGTGGATGCTCGGCCGCTGATCTGGGTGCATGCCGTGTCGCTCGGAGAAGCCGTGGCGGCGGTGCCCCTGGTCAAAGCGTTGCACGAACGCCATCCCGACCATCGATATATCGTAACGACCGTGACCGACACAGGCCGCGAAGCAGTCGAACAACGATTGGCGGGCATCGCCGAGCATCGGTATGCCCCGATGGATTTTTCTTGGGCTGTCACGGACATGGTGGACCGCTTGCGGCCGGCCCTCTACCTGTTCGTCGAGACCGAGCTGTGGCCCAATCTGCTCTGGACCTTGCGGGATCGGGGGATCCCGGCGGTCCTTGTCAATGGACGATTGTCGTCCCGCTCGTTCCGTCGTCAGGATGTCGGAGGCATCCGTTCTTTGTACCGATCGGTTCTCCGCTCGATCACCCTCTGTCTGATGCAATCCGACCGGGACCGGCAGCGTATCGTAGCATTGGGGGCCGATCCGGAAGCGGCGCACACGACCGGCAACATCAAGTTCGATCAACCGGTGCCGGTCCTGGAAGGGGCGACATCGTTGCGTCGGAGTTTCGGACTTGATGGAGATGAGCAGCTGATTTTGGCCGGCAGTACCCATCCCGGCGAAGAGGAATTGCTGGTGTCGGCTTATGGGCAGATTGCGAACGCACATCCGTCGGCTGTGCTGATGCTGGCACCTCGGCATATCGAACGAGTGGATCGGGTCGAAGCCATGATTTTGGACGCCGGATTTGTAGCGCAGCGTAAGAGCCGGATCGGCGAGAGGGTGACCGGCCCACGGGTCATCATTTTGGACACGCGAGGAGAATTGGCCAGCGCCTATCGGGAAGCCGTGGTGGCTTTTGTGGGCGGAACGCTGGTGCCGGTGGGCGGGCACAACTTGTTGGAACCGGCGGTTTGGGGGAAACCCGTGTTGTTCGGACCATACACCGACCACTGTGCTGAAATGGCGACCTTGTTGGATGAAGCGGGCGGAGGATGCCGAGTGATGAGAGTCGAAGACCTGGTCCGGTGTTGCACTGAGTGGTTATCCGATCACAATGCCTGTGATGCAGTGGGGCAAGCCGCCAAACGCGTCGTGCTGGACAATCAAGGAGCGCTGAAACGTAGCCTGGAGCTGATTGAATCCTGTCTGAGGCCTGCTCCTGTCCGCTCCGAACAGTTGACCGAAGCAGCGCCGGGGCCGGCCATGGCACGGCCGTGATGTAAGATGGCATTGTTGGAACCTGGACAGCCGGTTCGGACATGGCTCTCCGGGGCGGCGTTCTTGTACGGCCTTATCGTTCAATTGCGGCACTGGTGTTATCGCCGTGGCTGGTGCGCATCAGCACGATTGCCTTGCCGAGTGGTGAGCGTCGGCAATGTGACGGTGGGCGGAACGGGGAAAACACCGGTCGTCATACTCCTCACGGAATGGTTCTTGTCCGAAGGCCGCCAAGTGGCGGTCTTGAGCCGCGGGTACAAACGGAAGAGCGGCACTCCATACTGTCTTGTGTCCGATGGAAGGCGTCTCCTTGCTGATCCGTCCGATGCGGGGGATGAGCCGTTTCTCATCGCGCGACGTTGCCCAACCGCGATCGTGGCGGTGGGAGCCGATCGGGCAGCCGTCGGACGGCAGGTGCTGGCACAACATCCTGTCGATTGCATGATCCTGGACGATGGGTTTCAACACCTGGCGCTCCGCCGAGATGCCGATCTGGTGTTGCTGGACGCGACTGATGCGCCGGGGCTTGATGCGATCGTCCCCGCCGGCCGGTTGCGCGAACCGCTCACGGGTCTTGGGCGAGCGGCGGCGCTGGTCGTAACCAGGGCCGATTCCAAGGAGGATGTGGAAGCTGTTCGCAGCCGATTGAAGGCGGCGCATCTTTCGTCCGACGATGTGATCGAAGTCCGGTTCATGCCCGAATGCCTTGTTTCGGTCCGGACTGGAGAAACAAAGCCACTCGAATGGTGCCGGGGAGTGAAAACCTGGCTGGTGAGCGGAATCGGGAACAGCAAGTCGTTTCGCCGATCGGCTGTGTCGGTGGGCGTCCAGGTCGCCGGTGAGACGGCCTTCGGCGATCATCACCGTTACCACGAGGATGATGTCCGCGGGGTGCGTGCCGAGGCGCAGGCGGCACGCGCGGACATCGTGTTGACGACCGAAAAGGACGCCGGCAAACTGCAACCGTTTCTTGCACCGGACGAGTCGTGGTGGGCGTTGCGGATTCGCGCGGAGGTTGTCCGCGGCGAGGAACGGCTGCGCCGAGTGGTGTTGGGAACGGGAGTGGCTGGTGCGTAAAGAGTCGATCAAGCGCGTGTTGGTGCGGGCGCCGAATTGGATCGGCGATGCCGTCATGTGCGAGCCGGCACTGCGCGGGCTCCGGTCTCTGTTTCCTCAGGCGGAACTTGTTCTCCTTGCGAAGGCCATGGTTGCGGAACTGTTCGCCGGCTATCCCGGATTGGATCGTGTGTTGGTGTACGAGGATAAGGGGAAGCATGCGGGTTTGGCTGGAAAATGGACACTTGCGGGCACGCTACGCCGGCATCACTTCGATCTGGCGGTGTTGTTTCAAAATGCCTTCGAGGCCGCGTTCATTACCTGGCTTGCGGGAATTTCTCGTCGATATGGGTATATGACCGATGGGCGTGCCGTATTTCTTACCGATTCAGTAGCCGTTCCCAGTCCACTCACGCATCAAGTCGGGTACTATTGGAACTTGCTCAAACCACTGGGACTAGCCGGAGAACCTCCATCTCCCCAGCTGAGTGTGTCGGCAGAAGAGGAGCGGATGATGGGCGAGAGGCTGGCCTCCTCCGACGTCGGACCGTCCGATCCGCTGATCGGGATCAATCCGGGGTCGACCTACGGGAGCGCGAAGCGCTGGCTGCCCGATCGATTCGCAGTGGTCGCCCAGCGGTTGGCAGGACAGGTATACAAGGAGGACGGCAATCACGCAACGGTCGTGATTCTGGGTGCCAAAGGAGAAGAGTCGTTGGGGAAAGACATCGCGGCCCGTATTCAGACCAGATCTGTGGTTTTGTCTGGAACGACCACGATCCGCGAGCTGATGGCTGTGACTAAACGATGTCGCCTGCTGATCACCAACGATACAGGTCCCATGCATATTGCCGCTGCCTGTGGTGTCCCGGTCGTGGCGGTGTTCGGTCCGACGGATTCACGCACCACCGCGCCCTATGGGCAAGAACGGTCGATCGTGCGGGAAGCCGTAGATTGTGCGCCCTGTCTCCTCCGGGAATGCCCGATCGATCACCGTTGCATGACTCGCATCCCGGTTGACCGGGTGTATGAAGCGGCCGTGCAACAATTGCGAGCTGACAAGCAGACAAGGTCCAAGCTGACAAGTGAGTCGTCCGATGATCATGATTCAGAAGCCTGTCAGCCTGCTGTCATGTCAGCCTGTCTGGTCGGCGTCACGGTGTTCTTGGATCGCGACGGAACGCTGAATCCCGATCCCGGCTATATCAAGTCTCCCGATCAGTTTGAGTTGTTTCCAGGAGTGCCCGAGGCACTCTCGATACTGAAGCGGGCCGGTGCCCGATTGATCGTCGTCACTAATCAATCGGGAATTTCGCGAGGACTCTTGTCGCGCGAGGATCTTGATGCCGTGCACATGAAACTGAAGCGTCTCCTCGATGGTGCAGGTGCGTCACTCGACGCGATCTATTTCTGTCCTCACCATCCTGACGAAGGTTGTGGGTGTCGAAAGCCGAACCGTGGGATGATTGACCAAGCGGTGGGAGAATGGGGGGTGAATCTTGATCGATCCTATGTGATCGGCGATCACATCCGCGATATCGAGTTGGCGAAGCGGATTGGGGCGCGAAGTGTCCTAATGACGACAGGAGTCGTTCCACAGGAAGAAGCAGAGAGACTGAAAGCCTCAGGGCCGGCTCCAGATTGGGTCGCCTCCTCGCTGGCGGAGGCTGCAGACTGGCTGTTGTCCGATGCAAGTAGGTTGTCCTCGCATGCTTCTGCGCACCAGGTTACGCGTCCGTGAACAGTGATTGAGGCCACCGACTTGTGTTCGCCGGAGAGGGAGCGTACGTTGTGGTGCAGACAAAGCCGCAAGACAGTCGGTGTTCAGAGAAAGGTGAAGATGACGGTAAGCGAACAACCGACTTCCAGTTCCATCCCTTGTAACCTCTGTGGTGGGACCGGGGTGTCGATTCTTTCAAACAGAAGTCGAAGCGGGAAGCCGTTGCGGACCGTCATCTGTCAAGCCTGCGGGCTCGTGTGGTCGGACCCACGCCCTCATGATGCTAGGCAGTTTTATGAGGAGGAGTATCGTCTCTCCTATAAACACAGTTACAGCCCGAAGCCCAAGCATGTCTTGCGCGCCGGCCATGTGGCCTTATCGCGATTCGAAAAGATCGAGCCGTTGCTGTCGAGTCGGAAAGCGGTGCTCGATGTCGGCACCGGCGGAGGAGAGTTCGCCTATCTGCTTCAATCGTTGGGGCATCGCGTGAGCGGGATTGAACCGAATAGAGGGTATGCCGACTATTCCATACAGGAATATGGGCTCTCGGTTCAGGTTGGGTTCGTGCAAGACGCGACGTTTCCACCCGAATCGTTCGATGTGGTGACGATCTGGCATGTACTCGAACATACGGAAGATCCGGGTTTCATCCTGGCACTGCTCCGATCCTGGCTGAAACCAGAGGGCACGCTGGTGGTAGAAGTTCCGAATGTCGAGGCGACCTGTCAGGCGCCCAGCAGTACATTCCACGAAGCGCACCTCTACAATTTCAATGTCGTGTCATTGCGCCGGTTGGCCAAGAAACACGGATTGTACGAAACCAAGCATCTGATCTCTCGGGATGGTGGAAACATCACGATGTTCCTGTCTCGCATGGAGCCGCTGGTTCAAGATCAATACCAAGCCTCGATTCCCGGTAACTGCGAATGGATTTCGAGGATCGTGGGTCAGCACAGCAACGTGCGACGCCACTTGACGCCTCTGCCGTACCTGCGGGCTTGGCAGCGTCTTTGTCGAACACTGCAAGAGAGGCGTCAAACGGCGGACGAGCGGGGCGGTAAGGCACTGCTCGACAAACTCTATTCTCCTCAGATTCACTTACATGCTATGGGACGTGGATGAACGGGTTCGGACGGTGCAAGAATCATCTGGTTTGAACAGCGCCCGCATCCTTCTGATCAAACCCAGTTCTCTTGGGGATATCGTTCACGCATTTCCCGTCGTCTCAGCGCTTAAAACACAATGGCCGGGATTGCATATAACATGGGTAGTGAAGCGTCAGTGGGCCGACCTTGTCGAACGAGCGGAAGGGATCGACCGTGTCTGGCCGGTTGATATGACGGTGGGAAGTTGGATCAGGGAAGGCCGGGCGCTGCGGGCTGAGCGGTTCGACCTCGCCATTGATTTGCAAGGGCTGTTTCGGAGTGGCATCTTGGCGTGGCTCAGTGGTGCGCCGACGCGTATCGGCTTTGCGAATGGACGGGAAGGAAGCCCCTGGTTCTATACCGACCGCGTCCCGGTTCTCAATGCCGATGTCCATGCGGTCGATCGATATCTTTCCGTGGTCGCGGCATTGGGGGCATCTCTGCCGGACAAACCGCGATTTGGGTTCAGAATCTTGGAGGAAGACGTGGCGACCGTTCGAGAAATCTGTCAACGGCGAGGCCTCATAGTAGACAGGCCGTGGGTTGCCATGAACGTTGGCGCGCGGTGGCCGACCAAGCGCTGGCCGCTCGAGTCCTTCGCCGCAGTTGTGGATCGGCTGTATGAGGCACAGCCCAACCCGGTTGTGGTGATCGGAAGTTCTGATGAGCGACCACAGATAGATAGTCTGAAGGCTCTGGCAAAAAGTCCGTTCATCGACCTGTGCGGCGAGATTCCATTGAAGTGCTTGCCGGCACTGCTGTCAACCGCGACCGCCATGATCACCAATGATTCCGGGCCGATGCACATCGCTGCGGCGCTTGGGATTCCGGTGATTGCGATGTTCGGACCGACCAGCGCCAAGAGGACCGGCCCGTATGGAGACGGCCATCAGGTACTGAACAGTCGGATCCCGTGCAGCCCTTGTTTCAGTCGTGTTTGCCGACACGATCCTGAATTGGAATGCCTTCATTTGATTAAGCCGACCCAAGTGGTCGATGTTATACGGCCGCTGTTGGCGGCTCACGTCGTATCGCGATGAATGCCTTGATCGTTCGCCCAGACGGCATCGGCGATGTTCTCCTATCGCTTCCCGTGGCGACACAACTCCGTCAGCTTGTACCGGGCGTGAAGATTGGGTTTCTCACCAGTCCCACTGTGGCGCCGCTGCTTGATCATCATCCCGATGTGGATTATGTGCGAACGATTCGTTTAACCGACCCATTGAAGGAACTCCGTCTCGCCTTTTCACAGGGAGTTGAGGCGGCGATATTTCTGAAACCGTTTCGCCGTCTGATGTGGGCCGCGTGGTTGGCTGGAGTTTCTACTCGAGTGGCCACAGGCTATCGCTGGTATAGTCTCTTGGCCAATCGCCATGTCTATGAACATCGCAGCGATTTTTCCAAACATGAATCGGACTATAACGTACAGATGCTCGGAGGACTTGGGCTGACCCCTCAGACCGTCAGTCGTCCGGTTCTGATTGTGACCGATGAAGAGCGGAACGCTGCAGAAGGGTACTGGGCTCATGTGCCGAGTCCGCGTGTCGTCATCCACCCCGGAGGCTTTTCTGCACGCCATTGGCGGTTGGAGCAGTATCGAGACCTCGCCTTCGAACTGGCACGGAGCGGCTATGGTGTGACATTGACCGGCAGTGAGAGCGAGAAAGGCCGGTTCGAACAAGAGGCTCCATCAACGGTGCTGTTGTCGGCTGGGATCAGCAATCAGATGGGACGCCTTTCAGTCCGCGAGTTGATGGCCGTTATCGCCAAGGCGCACGTTGTCGTCTCGGGGGCTACGGGACCGGCACACATGGCGGCGGCTCTTGGCATCCCCACCGTGTGTTTGTTTGACCCTCGACGGAACAATCTGCCCGTGAGATGGAAACCCCTCGGAACAGGCATCTTGCTGCGGCCGGACGTCCCCACATGTGAAAAATGTATCGGGGAGGCCTGTCCCTATTGGGATTGTCTTGATCGGTTTACGGTCGCCAAGGTGACGGCCGCCATCAGGCAGGTTGTAGACGCTCCCTCTGCGCTCACCGTATTCCACGTCTAAGGCAGATCGTGGCCCGGTTGGATGACTGCTTCTGGGCATTGCCCTTGACTCCTCCACGCTTATATGTTCATATTCTGAACGTAAAGGGGGAGTAGCGCTCTAACTCTATGAATCTTCAGGGCCAACGAGATCTTGCGTTGCTGACCGAGGTTGAGCGAGACGGAGCGGTCACGCAGCGCTCTCTTGCGACGAAGCTAGGGGTTGCTTTGGGGTTGACCAATCTCTATCTCAAGTGGTTGGCACGGAAGGGCTATATCAAAATTACCACGATTCCCTCGCACCGGGTTCGGTATTTACTGACTCCGCAAGGGTTTGCCGAGAAATCCAGGCTGACCTATCTCTATATGGAGTATTCCCTGTCTCACTACCGCGACATGCGTGGGCGCTTACGAGATGCGCTGTCCTATGCGGCCAAAAACGGAACAAAACGAGTCGTCATCTATGGAACCGGTGAGCTAGCGGAGATGGCCTATCTGTCGCTGCGAGAAATGCATATGACTTTGGTTGGCTTTGTGGATGATGGTCCGCAGGAGTCGTTTTTATCCTATCCCGTCTGGCCGCCGGAAGTATTGAAGGAGTGGGAGTTTGATGAGGTGCTGCTGGCAGATCTTGAGCAAGTAACAGGGCATCGTGCCCGGCTGAAACAGCAGCAGGTTCCAGAGAGCAAGATCATAGCGCTTACTCCGTCTGTGTAAGCGCCGTCAGCAACAAGTTTTTCTATTTCACTGTAAGTGAGAGGGCGAAGCTGTATCCGCAGGGTGCGCGACAAGCGGGACTAGCAGGGTTCGCGAGAAAGGCGTGACTCGTGGGACTAGCCGAAAGGGCGAATGCCCATAACCCGGTTTGAGGATCTTGAGGTATGGCAGGAAGCCACTTCGTTGGCGGTCGAGGTATATGCCGTCTCAAAAAACAGTAACTTTTCCCAAGATTCGGTTTCAGGGACCAACTGCGACGATCGGCGGTTTCGATTGCTTCAACTATCGACGAAGGCAAAGAGCGAGAGACAATTCCGGAGTTGATCCGCCATCTCTATATCGCAAAAGGATCATCTGGGGAACTCAAAATTCAGCTTTTCATCGCTGAAGGAGTGGGTTACATCGGGTCAGACCGTGCGAAGGATCTCAGGCAAGCCGCAGAGAAGATCAGCGCCAAGCTCGGCCCCTTGATTCGAACACTCAAAAGGAAGTAGTGAGATCCCCATGAGCGCTCTATTATCCACTTTGGCGTGTCCCGAATTTCTCGCGTTTCACGCTTGTCGCGCGCGAGGTGGGGTATGAGCGAGTTCATGCCCACACCTCGCTGGTATGCCCTCCGCACCAAGTCTCGCCATGAGAAGCTGGTACGAGATCAATTAGACAAGCAAGGAATCGAGCCGTTGCTTCCGACGGTCAAACGGCTGAGCCAGTGGAAGGATAGGAAGAAAGAAATCGAAGTCCCACTGTTTTCCGGCTATTGTTTCGTGCGGTTTTCTCAGCAAGAAAAGACACCGGTGCAAAAGACAACCGGCGTCGTCGAAATCGTGGGCAGCGGAAGCCGACCCGAACCAATTCCGGAGCGGGAAATTGATGCGCTACGCCTTCTCATGATGAGCGTCCTCCCGTATGATTCACATCCCTATCTCCATGAAGGAATGAAAGTGGAAGTCGTTCGTGGTCCTTTGCAGGGGGTTCACCGAATTCTGCTGCGGAAGGAAAAGCGACATCGATTAGTGATCGGTATCCGATTAATTGAACAAGCAGCTGTGGTTGAGATCGATGTGAATGATGTCGTGGCAGTATGAGGGGCGTAGCAAGCGCCATGACGGACGTTAAACTTCGCTGGTTAACTTTGAATCAGTCGGTTTCAGAAATTACCCCCGGTGCTCGTCGCGTTCTAGCCAATACGGCATGGCTGGGTGGGGATAAGATAATACGGCTGGCCGTTGGATTAGTAGTCGGTGTCCTGGTGGCACGGCATTTAGGCCCTGAACAATTCGGGAGTTATAGCTTCGCTCTGGCGCTTGTTGCTATTGCAAGCGCTGTTTCTTCGTTAGCTGCCGATTCTGTCGTGACACGGGAGCTTGTCACAGATCCAAAAGTCAGCAATGTCGTTCTAGGCTCGCAATTTGTACTCAGAGCAGTAGGCAGCTTGCTCGCAGTGGGCTCCGTGCTCGCAGTGTCATGGTCACAAAGTGAAGCCTCAGAGGCAGTCATTGTGGCAGTTGCTGCGATAAGACTCTTGTTTTCTCCCTATGAAGCAATTCCCACATGGTTTCAGGCTGAGCAGCTACCTAGGGCTTCAACGCTGCGTAAAACAGTTG
>JBKKBQ010000044.1:0-4228 GCA_046714015.1 Nitrospira sp. | reverse complement strand
GTGGGTTATCCCATGAGGCACCAGTCATGACACGCCCTACCGGCACAATGTCTCTGATCGCTCGGGGGGTTGTTCTCTGCGAGCTCACCGGAGTCCTCCTCTTGGACATCGGTTGTGTCAGCCGGCGTACGTACGAAAAGGTTACGACGGAGACGGTGGAACAGACCCAAGCCTTGGAAGCCGTACGAGAGGACGTCAGGGAGCTGGACCGGGAGATCGCGGGATTGCGGGCTGCGAACCGGCGTGACGATGCCGCCCTGTCTGAACTGCGGGCCGCCATTCAGCGGGAAGAAGAACAGTTGCCGGTCATGAAACAGCGAGCGGAAGACACGCTCACGTCGCTGAAGACACACGTGGCAACCCTCATGAATCAAAGTTGGAACCTGGCGCGTAAGATCGTGGATATTCGGCAGGAGAGCACCTCCTTGCGAGCCAAAGTGGCACAGTACAAGGAGGAACTGGAACAGGCCCAATCGTCTCCAGCGGTGGCATCAGGCGCGAATGGACCGTCCCTAGCCAAGGCCGCGGTCATGGAACCACCTGCCTCCACGGAACCGACCACTCCGAGTGCGGCATTACCACAAATCGCACAAGCCGATCCGACTCCTCCGAGTCCTATTCCTATCAAACCGGCAGCACCGTCCCCTTCCGTGAAGGTTGATCCCCCTTCGACAATCGACTCCTGGATCGACATGATCACCGGCTGGCTCTCCAAAATCTGGAACTGGTTATTCTCGTAGTGCGGTTCCATCACCTCTGACTGAACGGCACGATATCTCAGATAGGCTGTGCGTGAGCCCACTCAGCAGCTGCACGTCCGGCGAGACGTCCGGTCGCCAGACAACCCGTGAGCAGATACCCGCCGGTCGGCGCCTCCCAATCCAGCATTTCACCCGCGCAAAAGACACCTGGGAGTGAACGGATCATCAGGCGGCTATCGAGCGCCTCAAATAACACGCCGCCGGCCGTGCTGATGGCTTCTTCCAGCGGGCGAGGACTCACGAGGGTCACCGGCAGGGATTTGATGGCAGCCGCTACGCGAATAGGATCTGCCAACAGGTCTTTCGATGTCACTTCGCGGAGGAGACCGGCTTTGACTCCGGCAATTCCGGCGCACCGTTTGAGATGCGTTGCCATCGTCCGTTTGCCGCGCGGCTGTGAAAGATCATCCGTGAGCCGCTTCAGCGATCGATCCGGCGC
Organism: Nitrospira sp.; assembly: GCA_046714015.1. Classification (GTDB taxonomy): domain Bacteria; phylum Nitrospirota; class Nitrospiria; order Nitrospirales; family Nitrospiraceae; genus Nitrospira_D. The sequence continues at coordinate 3,028 of JBKKBQ010000044.1, read as the reverse complement.
CAGATCAAGCCAGAGGGTTGCTGATCTATCCTTTTCGATGCGATCTCGTAGATAGCTCGACAAGGCATAGATGACACCCCCCTCTACTCCGGTCTCCGTGATGACACACTCTCCCCTTTGACGGATCATGATTCCGTCCACGGTCTCAGCAGTGGCTTCGACTGTTTTCACTGGATGTCCGGCAAACTTCGTTCGAACGTGCTCGCTCCACCGTACATCGAATCCGCAGTTGGCCGGTTTCAGTGGAGCGATCGGTATCTTCCGTTCAGCCAAAATCTGAATCCACGCGGCATCGGAACCGAAGTGCGGCCAACTGCCCCCGCCCAGCGCCAACACCACCGCGTCGGCCTGAACGCTGGATACGCCATCTGACGTGATGAAACGAAGCCTGCCGTGCTCATCCCACCCGCACCATCGCCGTCTGACATGGAACTGTACACCGGCCATTCGCAACCGACGCAGCCAGGCACGCAAGAGGGGTGCGGCTTTCAGATCAGTTGGAAAGATCCGTCCGGACGTCCCGACGAACGTTTCGATACCCAGTTCACGAGCCCAACTCTGCAAGGCGCTCGGGGGAAACGATCTGATCACTGGTTCGATGAAAGCGCGACGATGGCCATAGCGCGAAAGGAAGGACTCCATCGATTCAGAATGCGTGAGATTCAGCCCGCCTTTTCCTGCCAGTAGAAATTTTCGCCCAACGGACGGCATGGCATCGTACAGCTCGACTATGGCGCCTGCCGTCACTGCCGCTTCCGCAACCATAAGTCCGGCTGGGCCGCCGCCGATGATGACAACTCTTCCCATCCAGCTCCAAATATTTTTCGACGGGGGTTAGTCGTCCTACAAAACTACGTGTATCAAAGAGAGATCGTCAACTGTGTGAGTCCACCTTCGCATGGACAGACCTACACAAATACAAGGTGCTTGAACAGAGTTGAGCACGGTCATTACGTTGTTTTATGGGCTTTGGGGAGAATTTGCATTGATTCTATCGTGGCCTGGCTCTTGCTGGTGTGCATCATGTGAGCAGCGATGGCCATCGCCAGTAAGTCGTATGCCGATAAGAAGACCTGACGTGATGACGTAATGCAGGTCTCCAGAGGAGGGACCCTAATGCGTGTTCGAGCGATATGTGCTGTTGCGCTTGGCCTCGCCGGCTTGTTGTCCGGCAATGCCGAACAGGCCGTTGCAGCAGAGGACTTATCAGAACGAAACAACCTGCATGTGACCAAACCCACACGCCCACGGTTTCCCGATGATGTGTTCAGCCGCATGTTTCCTGGCCTTCCACCATACACGCCACCGACTGATGAAGCACGGGAGCAGGCCAAAAAGCTTGGCGTCAAAGGTGGCATCATTGACGCGTTGGATCTACTCACTGATCCGGTCCAGTCAATTGTCAACCCCGGTGTCCACAGTCCGAACAATCCCGATAATCCGAACATGACGGCAGGTGTCACCTTCTTCGGGCAGTTCTTGGATCACGATCTCACGCTGGCGCTGAAAGCGCCGATTCTCGAGCAAACCCAGCCCAGGCGCACTACAAATTTTCGCACCGCCGAATTTGACCTCGACAGCCTGTACGGAAATGGCCCGGACGGGTCACCCGAACTCTACGACACCAGTTCAGGAGACATCAAATTCCGCGTCGAAGCCATTCCCGGTTCCGAGCAAGTGTCACGAAAAGGTGCGGTGCGATACGATCTCCCGCGCGATCCAAACCACAACGCGATCATCGCAGACAGCCGGAACGACGAAAATATACTACTCAGTCAATTTCACCTCGCTATGCTGAAGTTTCACAATGCCGTGGTGGATCGGTTGCGCGCCGATCCGGCGCAGGCCAATCGTTCGGCGAGGGACATGTTCGGAGAGGCACGCCGCCAGGTGACATGGCACTACCAATGGATCATCTTTAACGAGTTCTTGCCCATGATCATCGGACAAAATCGGACGGATGAGATCCTGCGGAATGGGCCGCGGTTTTATAGAGTTCACGACCGGACTCAAGATTCACTCTTTCGCAGTCCGAGACGAGAACCTTTGATCCCGGTTGAGTTTGCCGTGGCTGCATATCGATTCGGCCATTCCCAAGTTCGTCCCAGCTATCGCATAAATTTTGGACCGGATGGAGGACAGCCGGTCTTTATGTTCATCTTCGACGATTCAGCCGATCCGAACGAGCCCGATCCCAACGATATGCGAGGCGGCAAGCGGGCCGCGCGTCGGTTCGTCGATTGGCAGACGTTTTTTAAGTTCGATGAAAACTTCAGGCCCAACAAACGGATCGATATCAAGCTGTCGAGCCCGCTCATGCATCTCCTCGGGTCACGCGGTTCAGCGCCGGGTATGCCATCCGACGGAATCCAGTCGTTGGCTTCCCGCAATCTCATGAGACATGTCAATTTCGGTATTCCATCAGGGCAAGCGATTGCCAGAGTGATGGGCGTTCAAGTACTGACCCCTGAACAACTTACCGAACTGACCCCCTTCGGCATGGACCGAAGCACCCCGCTCTGGTACTACATTTTAAAGGAGGCGGAAATGCTCGAGAACGGGTTGCGCATGGGTCCAGTGGGGGGCCGGATCGTCGGGGAAGTGTTCATCGGCCTACTGAAAGCCGATAAGGACTCGTATCTCGTCGTCGATAAGAATTGGAACCCAACCTTGCCTTCCGCAAAATCCGGGGATTTCGAGATCACCGATCTCTTGAGGTTTGCCGGTGTCGTTCACCCGCTCCAATAGATCTTGCCTGGCGACATCGATGGATATCCTCTGAAAGAGAGTACCCATCGATGTAAGATGCATGGTCACAGGGTCTCCTGTTATGTCTGATCCTTGCGGTCGGCGCAACAGTTACAACCTGCTGCACGAGTGTTATAGTCGACCACGCCTCCTCGTCGATCGAGCTCGATCAGACAACAGTCGTCAAGCATCTGCTTGAGCTGTTTGCGCCCTCGTTGCACGCGGGACTTCATGCCGGAGAGTGAGATACCCATTTGTTTGGCCGCAGCGTGCTGCGGCA
>JBKKBQ010000043.1:0-5711 GCA_046714015.1 Nitrospira sp. | reverse complement strand
CATGGAGTACCCGCCAAGACCGTCTGGATTTTCCATGCCCCAGTCCGTACCATACGGGCATGCTGTCTCCTGAACGCACGCTCCGTCAGCGGATCATCGATCTCCTGACGGATAGCTGGATGACCACCGATCAATTGGCTCGGATGCTCGGAATTCCGGAACGGCAGGTGGAGGAGCACTTGGCTCATGTGGTAAAAACGATGGCTCGGGACCGTTCACGACGGTTTATCCTTGAACCGTCCACCTGTTTGGATTGTGGATTTATGTTCCACGACCGCACTAGATTGACCAGACCAAGCCGCTGTCCACAATGTCGAAGCGAAGGGATTTCTGCCCCCCGCTATGGGATCGATGCTCTCGGATCAGGATCGACTCACACGAACGCGAAGGTTTCACGGCGCAGAGACGCCTGGAAAGGATCACTATGATGACCGCGCGACTTGTACTCTGTGCCCTCTGTTTGATGCTGCTCGGCTGTTCCGATCAGAAGGCGAAGGCGCTGTTTGAAACGGCCGCCTTCGAGGAAAACCAAGGGAATGTCCCTCATGCCAAGCAGCTCTATCAAGAACTGGTGAATCTCTACCCATCCACCAAAGTGGCCGAAATCGCTCGGGCACGGCTCACCGATCTGGAGAGCAGGAAATAGACGCTGTTCCATTCGAGCAAACTGTGTGGCACCTGAGCAACCTTTACGGCTTCTCATGCCTGGCAAGACGACGCAGGTCAGGAATTGACGGGCGCGTCCGGCCCTCGTCGGGGAAACCACGGGAAAAATGCATTGGTCGTCGCTTGGTAGAATTTGTACTCCTCCCCCCTGCTTGAAAGGGCTTGCGCTTCTGTCCGTGGAATACCCGTCAACTTGAGCAGCGCCAACCCCATCCCGATCGGCCCGATCCAGGTAAACACCCAGCCCGGCGCTCCCAACGTCATCACCACATAAGAGCACCAGTGCAGCCATTCAAAAAAATAATTGGGATGGCGCGAATAGGCCCACAGGCCTTCTCGGCAGACGCGGCCCTGATTTCTTGGGTCGGCGCGGAAATGGGCAAGTTGCCTGTCGGCCCTGGCTTCACCGAAGACGGCGACACCCCAGATCACTAAGCCAATGAGTTCAACCAACGCGGAGGGAGGCTTGGGATTCCACATCAGCACCAGAAACGGGAGGGAAAAGGCCGCCACCGCCAGCGCTTGCAGGAGAAAGTACGCGAGCATTTTGGCAGATTCGGATTCGCCCCATTCCTCCCTCAGCCGGCGATACCGGGCATCCTCTTCTTTGCCGATCACGCGATTGAACAAGATGTGGAGCCCTAATCGTCCCGCATACATCGTGACCAACATCACCGTGAGCAGGATGCGTTCCATGCCGGTGTTCGCCTGAGTGGCATACCACAGCACGACGAGAATCAGTCCAAAGCACCATCCGACATCTCCGATCGAGGCATTCTTCGTTTTTTGCTGGACGGCCCACAATGCCCCCATGACCACCGTCATGAAAAGATAGGCCGCGAGGACAAGCGGCAGCGGATCCGATGCAAATATCCCGTTTTCCTGTTCCATTATCCTTTATACTTCACAGACCGGGTTCATAGTCCCACAAATCGACCGCGCCATGCACCCGATCCGTCAACCAACTTCGAAAACCTGGAATGGGAAACGACAAGAGCGCTTGGATCTTCTCACAATTCAGTGAGAGATCGGCGGGCCGCGGCGCGCCGATATGGTCATGCGCACATCCCTTTACAAGCCGGCCTTGTAATTCCGGGTACCACGAGAGCAAGGCCTCGCCGATTTCCCAACGTGACAATCGCTCTCGACCGCCGAGATGATAGAGGCCCGGCAAATTCTTGCTGCTTAACTCCCAGATCGCGCGGGCGATGGCTCCTGCCGGCAACGGACAACGATACTCATCAGCATAGAGCGTCATGCTCTTGCCGCTCTTCGCCGCCCGACACATATCTTCGACAAAACTTCGATCGCCATTCTGCGACGTACCAGCCGTGAGGACGATTCGAACCACGGTGTGGCGGGGATTCTGCAACACCCGCTGTTCCGCTTCAAGCTTCGTCTTGCCATAGACGTTGATCGGATGAGGTTGATCTGTCTCACGGTACCACCCAGCCTGACCATCGAAGACTTCGCCACTCGACAAGAAGATAAAGGGAATGTCCTTGGAGAGCTGGGCCAGGTAAGCCGTGACTTCTACGTTGACACGACGGGCTTGCTGAGGATCTTGCTCGCAATCTTTCGTTCGACTTAAGGCTGCGCAGTGGATGATTGCGCTGGGGTTGAGATGCTGCCAAGCCCGGTCGACCGCGTCGTAATCCGTGAGATCAAGTTCGGCACGGCTGAGACCCCGCACCTCCCATCCAGGCGCCCATCGGGAGGCGTTCTTGATGAAGTACGACCCAAGCAGCCCGGCCGCTCCGGTGACGATCGCGATTGGCTCCATACCAGGCGAACTTTTCTTCCGCTTCCTCTTGCAGGATGGTCAAAAAGACTGTTCAGCAAGGCCGCCGCGAGCGAAGAGGCGAGGCATACTCCGTTCCGTATGTTGAGCCTCTGAGCGATACGAGAACGAAGCTGACGGGCTTTTTCACCATCCTGCTACTGCCGCGTGAGCTTGCGGTATCGAATCCGGTGCGGCTGATCGGCATCTTTGCCCAAGCGCTTCTTTCGATCCGCTTCGTACTCGCTATAGTTTCCTTCGAACCACACGACTTTGCTGTCGCCTTCAAAGGCCAGAATGTGCGTGCCGATTCGATCTAGGAACCAGCGGTCGTGGCTGCTGATCACGGCGCAACCGGCGAAATTCTCCAAACCTTCTTCCAGCGCCCGCAAGGTATTTACATCGAGATCGTTCGTCGGCTCGTCGAGAATGATCAGGTTCGCCCCTTCCTTCAGCATGCGGGCCAGGTGGACACGATTGCGCTCGCCGCCTGAGAGCTCCTTCACCTTCTTCTGTTGATCGGTCCCGGCAAAGTTGAAGCGGGCGCAGTAGCCTCTGGCATTGACCTCCATCTTGCCGAGCTTGACGGTGTCCTGGCCGTCGGAAATGATTTCGTACACGGTCTTGTTCCCATCCAAACTGCGGTCCTGATCGACGTAGCCGAGCTTAACCGTCTCGCCGACCTTGATCGATCCCGCATCCGGCTTTTCTTTGCCGATGATCATCTTGAACATGGTGGTCTTGCCGGCGCCGTTCGGCCCGATCACGCCGACGATCCCACCCTTCGGCAGGCTGAAATTCACGTTTTCATACAACAGGTTGTCGCCGAAGGCCTTGCCGATCCCTTTGGCTTCAACCACGATGTCGCCCAGCCGCGGTCCCGGCGGAATGTAAATTTCCAAATCCTCCGCCACATTGTCCTGCCGTTGGTTGACCAGTTCCTCATAGCGATTCAAGCGCGCCTTGCCCTTGGACTGGCGGGCTTTGGGCGACATGCGAATCCATTCCAACTCATGTTCCAGCGTTCTCTTCCGCTTCGATTCAGCCTTTTCCTCTTTTTCCAACCGGTCCTTCTTCTGCTCCAACCAAGAAGTGTAATTTCCTTGGAATGGAATCCCGTGGCCTCGGTCCAACTCCAAAATCCATCCTGCCACGTTGTCGAGAAAGTACCGGTCGTGGGTCACCGCAATGACTGTGCCCTTGTATTGCTGCAAATGTTGCTCGAGCCATTGGACCGACTCGGCGTCCAGGTGGTTCGTCGGCTCGTCGAGCAAGAGAATATCCGGCTCTTGGATCATCAGGCGGCAGAGCGCGACGCGCCGCTTCTCGCCGCCTGAGAGAGTGCCGATTTTCTGATCGGCCGGCGGGCAACGCAGCGCGTCCATGGCATGGTCGAGTTCGCTTTCCAATTCCCAACCATTCGCGGCTTCGATCTTCTCTTGCAACTGCGCCTGCTTGTCGATGAGCTTTTCCAGTTCGTCGGGAGAGGCTTCGCCCATCTTGTTGCTGACGTCCTCATACTCCTTGATCAGGGCGACGAGTTCTTTCTTGCCCTCCTCGACCACTTCCTTGACGGTCTTATTCGGATCGAGCTGGGGTTCCTGCTCAAGCAGACCGACGCTATAGCCCTTGGATCTTGTGATCTCACCGGTGTAGTTCGGATCGACACCCGCAATGACCTTGAGCAGCGAGCTCTTCCCCGAACCATTCAAACCCAATACGCCGATCTTCGCGCCGTAATAAAACCCGAGATAGATCTCGCGCAGCACCTGCTTTTTCGGCGGATAGACCTTCCCAACATTGACGAGTGAAAAAATAACCTGTTTATCGTTCGTTGCCATACGCTCCCCTATCTAGCTAATAACCTACCGTCGCGCTGAACCGCACACGCTCTTCCAAAACTGACTGCAAGAGCCGCCTACAGCGAATGCAGGACAGGGAGTCCAACGTTCACCTGAGCGGCCAGGCCAACCAAGCTGGCTTTGACTTCTGATTCATTACGCACTGGACCGGTAAATGCCACACGCCCGCCCTGCATCCGGCCAGGAGTGGTAAACCGAAGATGAAATCCTAATCGATCCAGTGCCGTTACCGTCGCCTGCTGCGCTTCCACGTGGCCTAACGCACGGGCCAGCAGCAACAACGTCTCCGCTTGCTCGGTATTGAGCTCGCGGATCAGGTTCGAAGCCTCGTCCGCAAGCGGGTCCACGGCTGCCGCTGCATAGTCAGTCGGTATCACCCAGCCCATCGACCCAAACCCTCCGACAAAGTAAATCTCCGTGATGGCCATGCGGAAGAAACCGAAATCTTGGTAGTCCACCCAGTAGGAGGCGTTGGCATGACGGGCCAGGTAGCACGCGCGAACCTGGACATTCTCCTCCTTTGGCACCTTGGTCACGGAACCCATCAACGTCACCCTGGCCGCCCCAAGTGGATCGATCCTACTCTCAGGCGGAGTCACCAGTAAGCTGGCACGTGGATCGGCCAGGAGGTTTTGGGTATGCATCGCCATCGTGCTGATCAGAAAAACCGGTTGCCCTTGAGCAACCAATCCGTAGGGCATCACCGACCCGAAGGGCCAGCCTGGCTGCTTGCGTGAAAGTGTCGAAAGGCTGCCTGTCTGTTGCAAGTACACAAGTGTCTTGGCCCGCTCAGCGTGGGAAGGTTCAGGAACATCAGGACCGTCTGAATCCGGCCCGCTATTATGTTGTCGTAATGAAGACATGAAATGATCGCGTGCCGGCACTCAATGAATTGAGTGACACCTTACCCTGGATCTGTTGGACATTTCCACTGAGACAGCGGTCAGTGCAGAGAATTCTGTAAGAGGCAAGCCACGTGAACCAAAAAGCAGGAGACTCAGGCGGTAAAGCTCCTCCTTCGCCTGCGACACACTCGTGGACCCGATTGAGCTCAGGATTACAAGTGTTCCCCTCCAGCCACGATTCCGATGATCCCACAGCCATACGTCGCCGACGCCTCATTTTTCGCTTATAATCCTTCGTTACTTGCTTTCTCCACTTCTGGTCGGAGCTGTCATGCCGGAAACCTTGTCGGTTCAGTGCTGCATTGCCGGTGGAGGGCCGGCCGGTATGATGCTGGGCCTGTTGTTGGCCCGGGCCGGCGTCTCGGTGCTCGTCCTCGAAAAGCACGCAGATTTCCTGCGTGATTTTCGCGGCGATACCTTGCACCCCTCGACATTGGAAATCATGCACGAGTTGGGGATCCTCGAACGATTTCTTCGATTACCCCACCAAAAAGTGAC
>JBKKBQ010000042.1:0-3714 GCA_046714015.1 Nitrospira sp. | reverse complement strand
CCGCTAGACAGCGGGTCTTCCCTGAGTATAATGACATCAGTTCAGCGTATGATCGGACTTTTGTTATTGCTTGTCGGTCTCGTGACATCCTTCTCACATCCGACATCTGAGTTTTTTCGCAGCCTGTTCATGGATCGCTCATGTCGAAGACATTGAAACAGGTGCTCACCATTGCCGGCTCGGATTCCGGAGGAGGCGCGGGTATCCAGGCCGACATCAAAGCCATGTCCGCCAACGGTGTGTTCGCCATGTCCGTCATCACGGCAATCACGGCCCAGAATACCGAGGAGGTGACGGATGTGTTCGAGTTGCCGCCCGCGATCATCGCGTCGCAGATCGACGCCGTCTTCGATGATTTCGACGTCGCCGCCGTCAAGACTGGAATGCTGTCCTCGGTTGCCATCGCCGAGGTGGTCGTCACCATGCTGGCGCCTCAACACGTGACCAACCTGGTCGTGGATCCGGTGATGATTTCCAAGAGCGGTCATTCTCTCTTGCGACCGGACGCCATTGAGGCCGTCAAGACGAAGTTGCTCCCGCTTGCCTTGGTGGTGACCCCGAACGTGCATGAGGCGCAGCAGCTGTCGGGAATTGAGACTACATCGTTGGCAGATGCTCGGCGAGCCGCCAAAGTGATTCATGGCTTCGGATGCAAGCATGTCTTGATCAAAGGCGGACATTTGCTCAATGAACGGGCGACTGATCTGCTCTATGACGGACGGTTTTTCAACGTCCTGAAGGGCGAGTTCATCGAAACCCGCCATACCCACGGCACCGGTTGTACGTTTGCCTCCGCATTGGCCGCGCATCTCGCCCGAGGACGATCCGTCTTCGATGCTGCGCAAGCCGCCAAATCGTATGTCACAGAGGCGATTCGCCACGGGCTGGCAATCGGTCACGGACAAGGTCCGACGGATCATTTCTATTTCCTCGAGCGATAAGACCACAAGCATGTTTGTACGACACTGTCCTCCCCTCACCTTCTTCTACACGGGTGTCAGCTGGCTGCTGCTGTCCTCGATTCTTGGGCTGGCGATTTTTGTCGGGCTGGTTCTTGGCACTCCGCTACCGCCATGGGTGCGGACGCTCCATGTCCACGCGGTCTTGGTCGGCGCGGTCGCCCAGATTATTCTCGGCGGATTTCTCCTGCTCTTCTCCTCACCCCACTCGGTTGGCCGAGAAGAAACAGACTCCTATCCGATCCCATTCTGGGGAATGAACTGCGGCGTGATCGGAATGCTCGTGGGGTTCTGGCTGCATCACCCCCTGGTCATAGGCGTCGCCGGCTTCGTGGTCATGGCTGCCTGTTGCTCGATCATCTATACCCTGTGGAGCCGGGCACGTCGGATGTGGAAGTCCTCTGTGAAACAATCCTGGTACTACGCACTGTCTCTCGTGGGTCTTGTCAGTGGGTCGGCCTGCGGAGAAATCATGGCGATCGGGCTCGTTCCGGAATCTTATGGCTATGTGCGGCTCGCGCATATTCACCTGGTGGTGCTTGGCTTTGTGGTCTTGGCCATCATCGGCATGCTGCACCATATCCTGCCAACTGTCTGGAACCATCCTCTCGTGAACCCGAAACTTGCGCAGCTGGCAATGGTCTTGCTGCCGCTCGGTGTCGCTGTCTTGATCGGCGGATTCTTAAACTCATCGGTCCCGGTTGAACTGGCCGCCGGCGCTATTATTTTCTTGGGTGGAGTCCTCTGGACCGGCAATCTGTTTCGAACTTGGATCTCCTCGGCTCACACCGGCAGCGCCGCCTCGGACCATCTTTTGATCAGTACCTTCTTTCTTCTCTTCACCATCATCCTGGGCGTCCTGGTAGGAGCGAATAACCTCTCCAGTCCACCGAGGCTACCGTACGGCACGCTCCACCTCGCCGCCTATACGCATATGGCATTCGTCGGCTTCATCATGAATGCCATTATGGGCGCTTGCTCCCATCTCATTCCCATCACCATAGCCGCCGAACGTATCCCCAATGCCAAGAAGCGCGGGCCGTACCTTGATCAACTGAACGCGATCATGAACCGTTGGAGCCCCGTTCAAATCACCGCACTCAGTCTGGGAACCATGGGGCTTGGCCTCTTGGCCGCACTCACGTGGAACGTGCCGCTGACCTCTATTTACGTCCGTATTGCAACCTGGACCTGTCTCGGCCTCCTGCTGACTGGCTTGGTTCTCTTTTCAGTGAAGGTCACCGCAGTCGTGGCTAAGAAACCGGACAGTCTCAAGAAACCACAGGCTTCTACCGACGAACTCAAGCTCACGGCCTGAACGGCTTGTCCGACTCCTTTTCCTTCTCGTCATTCCCGCGTCTTTTAAACGAGAATCCAGGAAATCAGGAACGACTGCTGCTACAATCCCTCCCGTGGAAGAACGGTTCTCCTTTCTCGATCCTCACGGGCATCAGATAGCCGCCATCTTGACCGTTCCCGACGGAGGGACGGATCAGATCGCTGTGCTCTGTCACGGCTTTCTGTCCTCAAAAACCAGCTCGACGAATACTGCGCTGACCCGCATGCTGGTCGGCCATAACATCGCCACCTTTCGCTTCGACTTCTTCGGCCAAGGGGAAAGCGAGGGGCCGTTCGATCAGATCACCGTCAGCTTGGCGGTTGAACAGGCACAGAGAGCGGTCGATCTCGTGAAAGATCGCGGGTATCGGCACATCGGCCTGATGGGGTCGAGTTTCGGCGGCCTGGTCTCGATTCTGACCGCTTCGCAACGGACGGACTTGGCCTGTCTGGCCCTGAAATGTCCCGTCGTCGACTTTGCCGAGGAGCTCCGGCTCGAATTCGGGGAAGACGGAATGGCACAATGGAAGGCCACCGACACGGTTCCGAACATCATGGGTGGCGTCCACCGAATCACGCTTCACTATGCTTTTTATGAAGATGCGCTCCGGCAGATCGCCTATGTCCCGGCACGATCGCTCACGGCTCCGACCGTCATTGTGCAGGGCGACCAGGACGAGCAGGTCCCGCTTCATCAAAGCCGCCGGCTGTACGACGCGCTGTTGGTCAAGAAACACCTCGAGCTGTTGCCCGGTGCCGACCATCAGTTTACGAAGGGTCCCGATTTCCTGCGGATGACCCACGTCATTGCCGATTGGCTGACAAAGCACTTGTCGACCGCTCAGGCATAACCTGCCCCAAACGAACGAGGGTCGTCGACGCAACGTTGCCTGACCTCGCTCTTCGCATGATCAACAGCCATCGATATGACAAGCCATTGTACCGATTGGTTCACTCGGTGAATGACTTTACCTACAAGCCAGTTGACTCCATCCCCTCCTTCGATAGTGACAATCCGGCAAAAAATATTCTGAAACACGCCCTTAGGAGCAGCTTCCTTGAATTTAATCGCCGAACAGTCCTGGCACATTGGTTGCGTAGTCGTCTGGCTTCATTTTGCACGGAGTACCGCCTATGACTTGTCCCGATCGTCAAAGACATCTTGTCCTCAGACTATGGGTGACGCTCATGCTTCTGCCATGCTCGAGTGTCGCGTGGGCAGAAGGAACCGAGAGTCGGCCTCACAGTTTGATCCAGCATCTACCTGCGACCACATCGGTGAAAAAAATCGCTCCTAGCCCGAGCCAGGCCCATTCGAGTCCCTACCCGATCGTTCCCCATGCGCTGCTCAAGAAGCCGACGCCACCTTCTCCACCACTCGCACCAGCCGCTGTAGTTCCCCCATCAAGCCCACCCC
>JBKKBQ010000041.1:0-6640 GCA_046714015.1 Nitrospira sp. | reverse complement strand
CTTCTGGAGCTGCTCCTTGAGTTTTTGCTTCGGAAGCGTGCCCCCCTTGAGCCGGTTGCAGGCTTCGACAACCTCTTCGATGTACAATTCAAAGATATTTCGCCGCCGGTATTCGCTCGCTGCCCGTTCGCGCCGACGAATAAAGAGCCCTAACCGCCTCCCACACTCACGGAGCGCCAGGGTGATTTCTTTTTGGATCTCGTCGTAATCGGCAATCGCTTCCTTGGATTCACTGGTAAACGGCACCCACACCGACGCCATATGGACGAAGATCACCATCGGTCCGCCTGGGAGTGCCCCGCGCGACTGCGTCAACCCGTAGTTTTTCCATGTCGTGCTGAGGACGGCTTTAAATGTCGAACAGGCCGATTGCTGGTACAGCAGCGGCACCCGATTGGCATAGCGGATCACACGGGCCAGCTCCGAGTCTTCTTCCTCATGTTCGCCCTCAGCCTTCGGTCCAGCCGGTTGCTGCGGCTTGTTTTGGTCCTGAGGCCTATTGCCGAAAGCCAATCCTGCTTCGATGATGAACGGATTGCCGCGATAGACAGCCGGCGGCCGACTGACTGCCGTATAAAACTCACCTTTGATCTGCTTATAGAGCCCGGACAGGATCGCCTTCTCGCCGATCGGTGAAATGCAATTGGTCGGCGGCGCCATGATCTTTGTCTCTTGCAAGGTCTTATACAGCGTCTCCGCTGCAGGCCCCTTCAGCTCACGAGGCTTTGCGGCAGGCGAGACCTTGGCCGCCTTGCAGATGTCATCGGCCATCTGAGAGGACACCCGGCAAAAATCGGTAGCCAGGAAGCCGGAAAGCCGGTGGCTCTTCGTATCCTGCAACATTTTGAGCAGCATGCCGAATTCGATCCCGTAGGGATGGGGCTTGATCTCGCGCGGTTGCGGCGGCAGCTCGTGATAGGTACGCGGATACTCTTTCACCTCCCCTTCCGGGGTGTGATACATCAGTTTCACGTGTGGATTGGCGATGGACGTCTGCTCCAGCCATTCATCGACCGACGCGCGGCCTTTCTGATACTTGCCTTCGACTTCTAGCGTGACCTGTGTGCCTCGCGGCTGTTCCCAGGCGATCTGTTTGTTCTCGTGGACCAGCGGTTCGTTCTTCTTCGTGTCGATCTGGACTTCGAAGAAATGCGCGGCGGCTTTGGGGCCGATACGGGAAATAATCTTGACCGGCTTGCCGGTCGTCAGTTGTCCATACATTCCGGCGGCGGAGATGCCGATCCCCTGTTGCCCACGACTCATCCGCAAGCGATGGAATTTCGACCCATAGAGCAGCTTCGCGAAAATCCTGGGAATCTGCTGGCGCACGATGCCGGGTCCGTTGTCGGTCACCGTGACGCGGAATCGGCTGGCTTGGCTGGGCGCAACCGGCTCCCCGTTCGACACCACCTCCAGCTTGACCATCACATCGGGAAGAATCCCGGCCTCTTCACAGGCATCGAGCGCGTTATCGACCGCCTCCTTGACACAGGTCAGCAGCGCTTTGCGCGGATTGTCGAAACCGAGCAGGTGCCGGTTCTTCGTGAAAAACTCCGAGACGGAAATTTCCCGCTGACGCGCCCCCATCTCAACAGCAGTCACCCGTTCCGCCGGCTTGGCGGCGGCTTTCGTCTTTGCGGCTGGTTCAGGGGTTGCTCGAGGAGCGGAAGATTTCGATTCAGTATTTGACGCGGACTCTTTCTTTCGTGCCATTCATCCTCTCAGGAAACAAACGTTCATTGTTTGGTATCACAAAACTTTCGTGGATACAATGGACCAGATGGTAACTGGCAGGACCGAAAACAGACCTGTTGGGCGGAACGAACTTCCCTATCGAGCCACGGAGGGATCCCGCAGATAGTGCGCCGGCTCCATGGTCGCTACAGACCAAACCAGGATTTTTCGGTCGAGGGTGGCAACGACCAAATGTTTCCCGTCACTCGTCCAATGCAAGTCATACGGGGTTTTAACGTGAAATGTCTTCCGTTTTGCTTGTGCCGACAGGTCCCAGACCGAAATATGTTCTCCGACTCGGGTGGCGGCCCATCGATGCGATGGATCGACGGCCATCGCGGTCCCTAGCGCCACGGGCGGCCCATGATCAATTTCTGTATCCCGCTTGGTGAAGGTATCCAAGCTCGCCAACACTGTATTGTTCTTGGCGTCCCAAACGGCAAGGGTCAGGGCGTTCGGATCACTGGAGCGAGTGGTCGTCCCGACAAAGGGCTGTTTCCATCCAAGACCGGACCAGACTGTCGGAATACCGGCCGGCCTCTCAACTTCGCGCCAGGTCCGAATGTCCCAGACGACACGACCGGTTTTGGAGGTCGTCCAAAGAAACGAACTTCCATCCAGGAAACTCAGACTGTCGACGACTGCTCCCTGCACCGCTCGTTTTTTTGTACAGCCGTTTTCGTCGCAGGCTGGAGAAAGGCCGGTATGCACCAGCTCTTTTACGACCGTTCGAGTGACGAGATCCACGACAGGAACTGCCGGTCGTCCCCCTGCCACGACGAGCAATCGATTACCAGGAATGAATTGCAGGGCGTTGATCCGACCTTGCCTGCTTGAATAGGGTGAAAACTCACGCCAGGTCTGGGTTTCCCACAAGCGTACGTCCCCCTGCGTTGTGCCCGCCGCCAGGATTGCGCCATCGGCGCTGAACGCCAGCGCATGTGCCGGAGCAGATAGTACCAGTTGACGCAGCAGGATACCTTGCCCCGGTTCCCATATTTTCAGCAGCCCGTCATCGCCGCTCGTGACAAGCAGATTTGCACTGGGAGAGGTCGCCACTGCGCGTAAGGCCTGTGCATGAACGAACGCCGGCACAGCTGGGGGAAATGGTGCCGTCGCAATAAATGTCGGTGGGGTCGTCCGTTTCGTCAATACCTTGGCCTGAGATTGGCTGGGGTCCAGCACCAATTCAGGGGAACGTGAGGATACATCCCAGACCGATATCTTCCCATCCACATCGGGGTTGCGGCTTCCCTGCATCCCGACCACGATCTTCGAACCAGTCGGCGACCATTTGAGTAACGACACGCGGGGGCCCATATTGCGGCAATCCTCTCCGCACAGGTCCGGCAACATGGTACCGGTTTGTAGATCCCAGATCTGCAACGTATGGAGATGCTCCGGTTGCCCGACCAAGAGATCTGCATCGGCAGCAATGTCGACGGCACGAAGCTGTGTTGATGAGCGCATCTCACGCCCTGGAGCTGCATGGGTGAACTCGGTCACTGTGACCAGCTCGCCCGTATCAGTATTGAACAACGCATAGCTCCATTCTCCGTTGGCTGCCACCAATCGATGACCGTCCCGCGAGAAGATTTCGGGAGTGAGAGGGCCCCCTTCAGCACTCGTCACCGTGGCGCGCGTGGCTATGGACGCCTCCACTGGATCGATCAGGAGAATCATCTTGCCCACACTCGCCGCTAAACGAGAACTGTCGGGGGCAAAGAGCAAATCACGTGGCTTTCCCCCCTCAACGACGAGATCGCGGATGCTTGCGCCGATGAGGTCATGCAGATGAATGCTGTGGCCTTGTGCAATCGCCAACAACTTCGTATCGGGCGAGGCGGCCACCGAGGGCACGTCTTTCTTCATCTCCAGCGCGATATGTTTGAGCGGCACCAACTTCTTCCCGAGCTGCCAGACAGACACGGCTTCGTTCCCGTGATGGAGAATCATCCGATCGGTCTCACTCGAATAGGCCAGCAAGCGATAGGGCTCCCGCGATTCCGGTGGAATCGTCGCCACTGCAGAGCGGTTCTTCCAATCGTAGATGGTGACGCTGTGCTCCACACACAGCACCCATCCCTCCTGTTTCAGCAACGCGAGCTGCTGACAGTGAAGGCCAGGAATCTTCGCCACGAGCGCCTTCGTCTCAAGATCCCAGACCACTAGCTCATCCGTCTGGATCAGGAGGAGCCGTCCATCCTCGGAGAATGCAGTCAAAGTTTTGGCGACGGAACCTACCGCATCTTGAATCGGTGAGGTGGCAAGGAAGGAGACGGCCACAAGTAGGGTCCCCAAAATCCTCGTATCCAGTTTCCAACGATTCATGGTCTTCGCTTCATTCCGCCGGTTGATGGCGCGAGCGAGAGACACCGGTCGCCCGCTCCTTGGCCCTAACGGCTTCCAACTTTGGGGCACTTTCTGAACTACCCAGGGTTGCCGGCAAAACATCGACGAGGTGATCAAGGCCCTGCTCATCCTTCCACCGCTGAACGGGAGCCTTGGCGTTCATCTGAGTGCTGTCGAAGAGTTGCCAGGAACTCGTCAGCGTTGCCTGGCTCGGACTCAAACCTTCCATGGCCCGTTGAATAGTAACTTCTTCGCTTGCGAGAGAAGGGCCTATTGAACCGGGTACTGGCTGAACCTCTGCTTGGAGTTGCCCAGGCAAGGTCGGCCGAACTGTGGTCTTCTTCGGCAAGGTGGATCGAGGAGCTGGCGCCACAGTGATTGTCGACTTCTTTTGCGTCACGGGAGGCGGTGTATCGGTGATGTGGACGGTCCCTTGGTCATCGGTCCATTTATACAGTCCCGCGGATCCAACAATCGGCCACAGGAGAAGACCGCTGACGAGGCTCAGCAGATAGATTTTCATGTTCTGCAACGCCATCAGTACCCAAATGATGCTGCCATTTCACACAGTATAGCAGGGGGTTCTATTGATGCCCGGACGCTCAGCGCACGACCGGCGCTCGGTCAAAACCGACAGGAGGTCAGGAATTTTGGGGGACGGAAGAAGGATTGAACGTTAGGGTGGGAGGAGCACGCACCTAACCGAGGACGATTAGGTACGGCGGAGATCTTGGGAGGAGTTTAGGCTTCCCAGTACAAGCTGGTCCTGCACACCGTCCTCGCGCTCGACCCCCTGATGAACCATATTCCCTCGGGGCGTTAACTCCCCCCACATGGGTACGATAGGCTTCGTGATGAAGTCAGTCAAGAGGTAAGATGAATTCAGCTCATCGATCTTGATCGTGTAGCGATTGCTTTTGGCGGGTGGTATCTTGTTGTCGAGATTTTGATGAGGTTCTACTTCAGCTTCAGACCCGGGGAGACCCATCGTCCATGGCAACCGCGTTGACCAGTGAGAACGTTCAAGATGCGTGGTCGGCACTGGTTCAGGATGTTCGCACAGCCGTGCTGCTGACTCTGCGCAATGGACGGCCGTTTGGATCGCACGTGCCCTATGTGTTTGGATCGGACTGGACGCGAGTCTATTTGCATCTCAGTCGACTGGCACTCCATACGCAGCATCTGCTGACCGATCCTCGAGTTTCGCTGTTCATCGCCGAGCCGGATGGTCCGGGGAAAAATCCTCTCGCCCTAAGGCGCATGAATCTCCAGGGTGAAGCAGCAATACTGTCACCCAATGCGCCGTCATACGACGAAATTAGAGAACAGTACTTGTCGCGGTTTCCCCAAGCCGAGATGATGTTTGGCTTTGGCGATTTTGCTCTTTGGGAATTGCGACTTGAAGACGCCCACTTCATACTGGGCTTCGGCCAAGCCTTTGTCTCCAGCGCCGCCACCCCATCGAGATGGGCGCATCAAAAAGTGGAACGACCCTCTTCCAAGAAAGAATGACCGTTCTATCGAGGATCAGTCAGCTTTCGGGTTGCTTCCTGATGGCGGTGTGAATACTTCATTAGCATCGCTGAAAGACCCACCTGGAGTTGGTCCGCCACTGATGACGTAGATACGCCCTTGCACGACTGCAGATCCCAAGCCGTGACGGGCTGTCGGCATCGGCGCCATGGCTTGCCAGCTATCACGCACTGGGTCATAGACCTCGTTCTCACTGAACGTACCAGTGGCCCCTTCGCCGCCGAATACATACATTCTTCCTTCGACCACAGCAGCCGTGATACCGCTCCGCGCAGTCGGTAGGTCAGAGACCCGCATCCAACGATCCATGACTGGATCATACCTTTCCACGACAGCAAGATTCCGAGAATAGTCGCCGTCCAAGCGTCCGCCGATTGCATACATCTTCCCGGCAACCGTTGCGGTCGCGAGGTGATCGCGAGGGGTTGGTAGTGGCGCACGAGTCACCCAAACATTCAGTACGGGATCATAGACCTCGACCTGCGCATTGTTGCCCTTCCGATCGAAGCCACCGATCGCATAGAACTTTCCTTCGTACTCCGTCACTGACAAGGCGCCGCGCGCGGTTGGCATCGAGGCGCGCTCAGTCCAGCTGTCCGTAGCAGGATCGTAGGCATAGACCGTCGCGACAGGATTCCAGACACTGAATGCCGACTGGGTATATCCGCCGACGACATATAACCGTCCCCCGACCACACCGATACCCACATGATGCAGTCCGACCGGCAACGATGCTTTGGAAGTCCACCGGTCGGTCATTGGATCATACATTTCAACGGACGGCGTGATCGCGAAATTCATCACATTGCCCAAGCTGGGCTTTTCAAATCCGCCGACGACGTAGATCTTCCCATCCAACGTCGCAGCAGCCACCTCCGTCCGCTTCGTCGGCATAGGTGCCGCCGTGCGCCAAGACCCTCGATCCGGTTCGAGCTGGGCTGATGGAATGGAAACTGGCAGTGCAATCAGGAAAAGCCCAGCAAGGAATGGCGTCAGTAACGAAATCGGTGTGGCCCAGAGC
>JBKKBQ010000040.1:0-5822 GCA_046714015.1 Nitrospira sp. | reverse complement strand
GGCTGACACTGACTGCCAGGTTGAGCCCAAACTACTTCACCTCTTTCATCTTTCCCACGGCGTAGTCTTTTTGCCCCGCTTCACGTATCGTACGTGGCGATGTTTCGCTTGAATCGGCAGGATCTTCGTTTTCCCCCGGTTGATCGGGCATCCCCTGAAGGCCTCCTCGCCGTAGGCGGCGACCTCCGTACGGAGCGGTTACTCGAAGCCTACCGACGGGGCATCTTTCCCTGGTACAACGACGATCAACCCATTCTCTGGTGGTCGCCGGATCCACGCGCCGTGTTGTTTCCCGACAGGCTTCATGTCTCGCGCAGCCTCAAGCGAAGCCTTCGCCCGCATATATTCTCCGTCACGCTTGATACCAGCTTTCGAAACGTCATGGAACAGTGCGCAGGGTCGCGCCCTCAGTATCCCGAGGGAGGAACCTGGATCACAGGTGACATGCTGAACGCCTATACGCGCTTGCACGAACTCGGCTACGCCCATTCGGTCGAAACATGGCAGGACGGTCGCCTGGTCGGCGGACTGTATGGGGCGGCGATCGGAGGCGCGTTCTTTGCTGAGTCGATGTTTACACGAGTCGATGATGCATCCAAAGTGGCACTCGTGAGGCTCGTCAAGCAACTGCAGGCCTGGAACTTTCGCCTCATCGATTGCCAACAGTTCTCTCCTCATGTCAGCCGGTTCGGCGCGGAAGAGATTCCACGGGTAGACTTCATCACACATCTCAACCAGGCGCTCACTCTTCCAGATCGACGAGGACGATGGACGTTCGAAACAGTGTGAGTCATGGGAGGAACAAGATGGACACGCTGTCACGTGCATGGCAAAACGCATTTGACAGCCTTTTCCTCGGTCGCTTATGATTTCGCCTTAGCCACGAGGAGGACGTCACATGAGCTTTACTATTACACCGAAAGAACTGAAGACTCGAATCGAGAAAGGGGATCAGTTGGTACTCCTAGACGTGCGCGAGCCTTGGGAAAGCCAGCTCGCCAAGCTGGACAACTCTCTTCTCATTCCACTTGGCACGTTACCCAACTCACTGTCCAAGCTGGACAAAAATACCGAAATCATCGCGTACTGCCATCACGGGATGCGAAGCGGAGATGCCACAGGCTTTCTCCTTCAGCAGGGATTCTCGAACGTGAAGAATTTGATCGGCGGGATCGATGCCTGGTCAATCCAAGTCGATGGGAGCGTCCCTCGATATTGATCCGATGAGCTACTAAGCTGGGGCGATCGCGAGTTGCTGGTTCTGTCTGAGGGTGGAACGGTTGGTACCTAGTTCGGTCTGGCCTACAGCTTTTGGGCCGGTGGACTATCGGC
Source organism: Nitrospira sp. (assembly GCA_046714015.1). Classification (GTDB taxonomy): domain Bacteria; phylum Nitrospirota; class Nitrospiria; order Nitrospirales; family Nitrospiraceae; genus Nitrospira_D. The sequence continues at coordinate 4,490 of JBKKBQ010000040.1, read as the reverse complement.
TCTTCCCTTGGAAAAATTCCACCGTCTGCTTCAGCCCCTCGGCGAGGTCCACCTTGACCTCCCACCCAAGTTCTTGTTTGATTCTGGACGGGTCCACCACACTGCGGATCTGCTCGCCGGCTTTGGCCGGTCCATGAACTTCTTTGGCGCTCGAAGCGGTCAGGCCGGCAAGCATCCGGAACAACTCATTGACGGATGTCTCGATACCGGTTCCGACGTTGTACACTCCGCGCGCTTCCTGCCCCATGGCGGCCAGATTGGCGTGGGCCACATCATCGACGAACACGAAGTCACGCGTTTGACGCCCATTTCCATTGATAATCGGCTGCTCACCGTTCAACATCTTTTGGATAAAGATGGCAACGACCCCCGCTTCTCCCTCCGGATCCTGTCTCGGGCCATAGACGTTGGCGTAGCGTAGGCTGACGACAGGAATCCCGCTTACCCGCTGGAAGTAGGACAGGTAATGTTCACCGCACAGCTTACTGATGCCATAGGGTGAGAGAGGGTTATTGGCGTGAGATTCAGCGGCCGGAAACGTCTCCTGTTCTCCATAGATCGCTCCACCGGATGAGGAGAACACAACTTTTCGGCAACCGTACCGCACCGCGAGCTGCAACACGTTCATGGTTCCCAGCACGTTGACCTGCGCATCGAACACCGGGTCGGCTACCGAACGGGAAACACTGATCTGAGCCGCAAGGTGGAGGACGATATTGGGCCGTTCATTGCGAAAGACCCGCTCAAGGCGCCAGCTGGTAATGTCGGTCTTGTAGAGACTCGCTGCACGATTGACGTTCTTCCGCTTTCCAGTGGCCAGATTGTCGACGATGACGACTTGATGCCCCTCTTCAACGAGTCGGTCCACCACGTGAGACCCGATAAAACCTGCGCCGCCCGTTACGAGTACTTTCATTGGCCCTCCCGAATGAACGCTCAGCCGTTACGACACTCCTTACATACCATGAAACGGGGTGTTGTACTCAAAGATTGCTAATATTTCCTGATTGCCTTTTTTCCCTTTGATCGGAGAAGCAACGGTCATCATGGTCCGCAGCCCCATGTCCTCCGCGAACCGTACGACTCTTTGAGCAGCCTCCGCTCGCTGCGCATCGTCACGCACGACGCCCCCCCGACCCACTTGCCCCTTTCCCACTTCAAACTGCGGTTTGATCAAGGCGATGACGCGGGCTGGCGAACGGAGGAATTGCATGATGGGCGGAAGCACCTTCGTCAGTGAAATAAACGAGACATCGATGACGGCCAGATCCAGCGGCTCCGGGATGGCGGAAGGTGGCATATAGCGAATGTTGGTCCGCTCAATCAGCACGACGCGTGGGTCTTGCCGGAGCCGCCAATCGAACTGACCATACCCCACGTCAACCGCGTAGACCTTCGCAGCGCCCCGTTGGAGCAAACAGTCGGTGAACCCTCCGGTCGAACACCCGACATCGAGACAGATCAGTCCTTGAGGGTCAATTGAGCCGGAGCCCAGAGCCGCCTCCAGTTTTTCGCCGCCTCGGCTGACGAACGGCTGGCCCTCTCCGATAATCTCGATGATCGCATCGAGGGGAATCACCCTGGACGGCTTGTCGACGATCGCCCCGTTGATCTTGACCTTCCCCGCGAGAATCACCCGGACCGCGGCATCTCGGCTCTGCACCAATCCCCGAGCCGTCAGCACATGGTCACAACGATCTTTATCGAGTCGTCCTCTCGTACCCATGCGCAATAAAACGGAGAGTGGATGAGCTGCGAACGGGGCTCAGTCGAGCGATCGGTTACGAATCTTCAGCGGCACTCTGGAGGTCGATGTCATCAGCCATGAAGGCGCGTAGCTCCTTTTTCCCATTTTTGTCCTGAACAAGCACCTCGACTTTCCGTTCAGCCTCTTCCAATACTTTTAAGCAGTTCTTTGACAGTCGGATGCCTTCCTCGAAAATCTTCAACGATTCATCCAGGGGCAGGTCTCCATTCTCTAATTCGCCCACAATGGCTTCCAATCTAGCCATCGCTTGTTCAAACTTCACGCCAGCCACAATTATCTCCTTTTACGTCGACACGCAGCCATTATAACGAAGTCACAGCCTGATTTTAAACTGAATGGTCCAACGTGACTTCCTCCACCGTACATCGGATTTGGCCTCTGGCGAGACGTGCCAGGATCTCTTCACCGACGGAGACCTGTCCGGCATCCCGAATGATCCGGCCTCCAGGCATCGTCTCGAGAATCCCATAACCTCGATCCAGAATCGCGAGCGGGCTCAGCCCGTTCAATCGGCCGAGATAGGCATGGGTTTGCTCGGTCTTCCGTCTGAGGCGATGATGCACGGCAGCGATTAAACGCGACCGCCACTGTGGCACGATCACCAGATCGCGATGCACGTGACGCGCCGGACTCTTCGACCTCAGCGCTTGCGCCCATGCTTGCGCATTCGCCATCGCGTGCCTCAGGTGGGCGCGGACTGCTTCTCGCATGCCTGCCACGGCGTCATCCACCCGCTGCCCTTCTTTGAGAATCCTAAATCGAAGGTTCTCCATATGGGCAAGCAAAAGATCAAGTCGCTGATGCTGCTCCAGGTATTGCGAGCACATGGCTTGCCGACAGCGGGCGGTAAACATGCCCAATCGCTCAACGACCTCCGTCAACACCGGGGCAACCATTTCGGCTGCAGCGGACGGTGTGGGGGCCCGTACGTCTGCGGCAAAGTCGGCCAGTGTCACATCCGTCTCATGCCCAACGGCCGATACGATGGGGACCCGTGACGCCGCGATGGCTCGTACGACGACCTCTTCGTTGAAGCTCCGCAGGTCTTCGAACGAACCGCCGCCCCGTCCGACGATGATGACATCGACAACTCCCGGCCGGTTCAATGCCTGAATGGCGGCTGTGATCTGTTCAGCCGCTTGAGCCCCCTGCACCTGTACAGGCGCGATGATAATACGCAAAATGGGACAGCGACGGTGCAAAACGGTGATCAGATCTCGAACCGCCGCCCCGGTGGGCGAGGTTACAATGCCGACGGTCCGAGGGAACGCGGGGAGCAATTGTTTGTCCTCTCTATCGAAGAGCCCTTCGGCTTCCAAGCGACGCTTGAGCTGCTCAAACGCCAACTGGAAGACACCCCGCCCTTGAGGTTCGAGATGATCGAGTATGACCTGGTACTCTCCACGAGGCTCGTATACGGAGAGTCGCCCTCGCACGACGACATGCAACCCCTCCTCCAGGCCGAACCGCAAACGAACGGCCGCCGAACGGAAGATCACCGCTCGAATCTGACTCGTCTGGTCCTTGAGTGTGCAGTAGAGATGCCCGGACCCTGGTGCGCGCAGGTTCGAAATTTCCCCTTCAAGCCACACCTCCGCAAAGTCAGTTTCAAGGGAAGCCCGAACCATGGCAGTCAGTTCCGAGACGGTGAGGACTTGTCTCGATGTCAACTCGGACGCAAAAAGGGGCGGGCGAGAGTACGTAGTCGTGAGTCCTCTCCTTTGAAGCTCGCCGGCAGGCTGTTCACAAAGTCTGTCCAGCAAGACCGCAGGAAACGCAACGCTAAAGCGTACGCAGTTGGTACGGTGAGGCCTTGAGCGGTACGAAAACGCCGGCGACGGACTTTTTCAATAGCCTGCTAATCGATACTGCGAATGCGTTCAAACGCGATCACCTTGCCCAGGCGGGGATCGAGCTCAAGCAGAACCGCACAAAATACGGACGGTCCTGATGCGACTTCAAACCGCCGTGGCATCGCGGTCAAAAACTTTTCGATCGCCAATTCTTTTTTGACTCCGATCACCGAATGGAGCGGGCCCGTCATGCCGATATCCGTGATATACGCAGTGCCCTTCGGAAGAATTTGTTCATCGGCCGTCTGCACGTGCGTATGTGTCCCGACGACAGCGACCACCTCCCCATCCAGGAAATGCCCCATGGCCATCTTTTCAGACGTGGCTTCCGCATGCATCTCGACGATGATCGCGGACGTCTCGCGCTTCAACCGTGACAACTCACGTTTAGCCGTCTGAAACGGGCAATCGATTGTCGGCATATACACCCGACCCATCAACTGTAAGATGGCCAACCGCTCACCGCCTGCGGTCTCGATGACGACGCTCCCATTTACAGGGACGCCCGCCGGATAATTCGCCGGCCGCAACAAGCGGGGCTCACGAGCAAAGTAATCGATCGCCTCTTTCTTATCCCAGGCATGATTTCCGGTGGTGATCACCGAGATGCCGGTGTCGAACAGTTCCTCGGCCAACTCCGGCGTCACCCCGAAGCCTCCTGCCAGATTTTCACCATTGGCGATGACCGCATCGATATGATGCTGCGCCACCAGCCGAGGCACCGCCCGAGCGACAGCCCGACGGCCCGGCTCCCCCATGATGTCCCCGAGACAAAGGACCTTCATTTGGCGTATTCCACGTATCGGCTTTCTCGAATGACGGTGACCTTGATCTGTCCCGGATAGGTCAACTCTTGTTCAATCTTCTTG
>JBKKBQ010000039.1:0-7501 GCA_046714015.1 Nitrospira sp. | reverse complement strand
ATGCTATCCGCCTGCTCGATCGCGTCCAACCATCATAGAAACTTTTCCGGATGCGCAAAAAATTCCAACATTACACGATTCAGATTGGGCCAGTCTCGATGACCGCCGGTTCCTTCGCAATAGAGCGTGGCCCCGCCTGAGGCACAGCCTTGATATGCACGACATCCGCCTTCAACTGATTTTGTCTTGGTGATATCACAATGGTTACAGGAAGCCCACCAGGTTGACGTTTGGACTCCCCACCCGGGAAACAAACTGTCGTTCTTGCCATGCATGATCATGACTGGGATGGGGGTCGGACATTGAAACCCTTCGAGATCCTTGCCGGTCCATCCAGCAGCGCTCGGCGCAATTGCCGCATGGATCCTCTTCGTCTTCTCAAGCACAGCTAACGCTAAGGCCGCAGTCCCTCCATCAGAATGGCCGGTAGCATAGACTCTCTTCTGATCGACACACCAGTCCTTCGCCACGAGGTCGGGAATGGTGCCAAGCTGCTCGATCGCAGGGATATTCAATTGCCAATGATCGGCATAGACCACGATAAACCCGGCACCGGTCGCTGCGGTCGTAAGGCCAGTGAGACGCTCCGATGCCCATCGACTCTGTCCGGCCGGAGCGTAGACCATCAAGAGAGGATGGGCAAATGTGGCCTCATAGTTCGAGGGCGTGCGAACCATATACCGAATGCCGGCAGCGGAGACTGTTCCATCTGTTGCTCCTACAGAACCTGGACGTGAGCCGGCAGGACAATGTCCTGTCGCATTTGCATAGGTAAACGCTTCGAGCTGTGGAGGTCTCTCGTTTTCACTGCACGCAGTCATTGTGATGTAGATCGAAAGAACGGCACAGGCAGTCAAACGAAGTCTTGGGTTTTCCGACACGTCGTAGTCGGACGACTTAGGTTGTGACTGATTCAAGATCGCATGAGAGAGGCATCATGCTCAAGCAGCCCGCGGTATCGATATTCCGTCAGAGACCCTTGGCGACGACCTGCTTCCAAAAACTCCACACATACTGTCCACCGGAGAGATAGCCCAACACCAGCGAGAGGTACAAGGTGACGGTGCCGGCTAAGTGCATATTGCCGAGTTCAGCAAGCCCTGTCCCTTCCAGGATCAGCAGGATAATGGCCACGACTTGCAGCGCCATCTTATACTTGCCGGTCGTCTCCGCCGGGATGATCATCCCTTCGCTCACAGCAATGGCACGAATTCCTGTCACTGCCACTTCCCGCCCGATGATCAGCAGCGCCACCAACGCACTGACTCGATCCACGTTCATGAGAAGAATCAGGGCGGACAACACCAAGAGTTTGTCCGCGATGGGATCGAGCAACTTGCCGAGTTTCGTCACCTGGCCGGTTCGACGCGCAATGTAGCCATCCAACATATCCGTCACCGCCGCGACGGTAAAGACAATGGCCGCCGCCAGCGATTGATCGGGCGTTGGATTGACGAAGAGAATGATGAAGACGGGAATCAAAAGAATGCGGACGAGCGTCAGGAGATTGGGCAGATTGAGCGATTCCGCCCCGATGTCGCGCCATATTGCCAAAACGCGGTTCATAGTCCGATTCGTCTCCTAGCAGGATGCTGAAAAAGTCCGCCGGCTGTGTTTTCGCATCGCTCAGAAGCTCAACGTACCATCGGCAAGAGCTGCTAAGCGCAGCTCGGGGTGGGCCGGGTGAGAAGGAATACGCCTCGCCTTCTCAGACACTGGGCGCTCACCATCTCGCGCCCGTCCGCAGACGTGACGCTCATTATTCTTCGCGTCGCGGACCTCGCTGCGGCCTTGCCGGACAGCCTTTTTGAGCATCCTGAGTTATTCCGGCGTTAGTGCTATCTGGACAATCCTACCATGTTGCTGGCATCTTCGAGTTTTTCCGCAACCTGCTAGACGATTCCATTCTTGAGCAAATCATGCAAGTGAATCACTCCCCGGATGGTTCGCCCATCCTCCGTCACCACCAGCGTCGTGATTGAAAATCGTTCCATCATCTCCACCGCTTTGGCCGCCAATTCGTTCGGCCCGATGGCTTTGGGATTCGGCGTGGCCAGCTCGCCTGCCGTCAATGTGACTAAATCCGTTCCCCGCTGGATAAACCGCCGCAAGTCGCCGTCGGTTATCACACCAACCAACAACCCCTCTTGATCCACCACCGTCGTCATGCCGAGTTTTTTCGCCGTCATTTCCAGCATGGCGGCCATGCCTCCAACGGAGGCTTGGACCGTCGGAACCTCTGAGTCGGCATGCATGAGGTCTGTTACCTTCACCAGCAACCGCCGTCCCAGCGTGCCGCCCGGATGGAACCGCGCAAAGTCCTCTTCCTTGAACTCCCGCTTTTTCAGAAGAGCGACCGCGAGCGCATCGCCTAACGCCAGTGTGGCGGTTGTGCTGGCGGTGGGGGCCAAGCCCATCGGGCAGGCCTCTTCCTGTACCGAGACATCGAGCGCAACATCGGCATTTTTTGCCAGGGCCGACGTCATCCGCCCGGTGAGCGCGATCACCGGAATGCCGAGACGTTTCACAAATGGAAGCAATTGCAGCAACTCCTGTGTCTCGCCGCTGTTGGAGATCGCAACCAACACATCTCGACGAGCCAACATACCCAGATCGCCGTGCACGCCTTCGGCGGGATGCAGGAAGAACGAGGAGGTGCCGGTGCTAGCGAGCGTCGCGGCAATTTTTTGCCCGATCTGACCCGACTTGCCCATTCCCGACACGACCACCTTGCCTTTGCAGCGAACCAGTATGTCCACGGCCTTGACGAATCGTTCATCCAGTCGGTCGATCAATGCTTCGACGGCCCGAGCCTCGATTTCCAGCACACGCCGGCCGTCGGCCAGACTTTCCTCCATTTTTGCGGCTTTCGATTCTCGGCCAGATGGTTTCATAGCCATGGTTGTACCACGCCTCTTCGCAGTCTTTGCTACCGGACCGGTTGCTTTCACCTTCGTGGGTTTGCTGCGTCGCGCGGATGGTTTCAGCTTCTTGGTTTTGCCGCGTCGCATATCCGCATGACCCGTTCAAGTAGGGATTTCAATTGATGCAAGGGTACCATATTGGGCCCATCCGACAAGGCCTCGTCGGGATTCGGGTGGACTTCCATAAAGAATCCATCGACACCGGCTCCGGCCGCGGCGCACGCCAACGGTTCGACAAATTCCCGCTGGCCGCTGGATTTGGACCCACCTCCACCCGGTAGCTGAACGCTGTGCGTCGCGTCGAAAACGACAGGGTATCCTAGGCTCTTCATGATGGGAAGGGACCGCATGTCCACAACAAGGTTATTATAGCCGAAGGATGACCCTCGCTCGGTGAGCAGCAGGCGACGACTGCCGCATTCTTCGACTTTCTTCACGGCTTGCCCCATTTCTATCGGCGAAAGAAACTGCCCCTTCTTGACGTTCACGACTTTTCCTGTTTTTGCCGCGGCAATCAGCAAATCCGTCTGCCGGCAAAGAAAGGCTGGAATCTGGAGGACATCTACGACCTTCCCCGCTTCCGTCGCCTGCTCTTCCGTATGGACGTCGGTTAAAACAGGCAAAGCAAATTGGTCCTTCACCTTCTTGAGTATCGCCAAGCCCTGTTCGATGCCAGGACCACGAAACGAGGTAATGGACGTTCGGTTGGCCTTATCGAAGGATGACTTAAAGACGTATGGAATTCCCAGCGATTTCGTGATCTCGGCAACTCGCCCTGCCGTGTCCATCACGAGTTGCTCGCTCTCGATCACACAGGGGCCGGCAATCAGAAACGGGCGCTGTCCCTCTCCGACCTTGAACGTTCCGATATCGACAAGCTGTGCCATAGCTTCAGATTCGCTTCACGTGAGATGCTCAAACCAGCTTTCCATTCTCACCCGCCCAACCCTGAGGGCGCCGAGACGCCCTCTTTCTCCAACAAGGCCGCAGGCAAGTCGAAACCGGAGGCGTACTTTCTCACCCGCCCACCCCGCCCCGGCAGAACGGCTCTTTACCGACTGGGGTACGTTGAGGATTTCGATGAGCCGAGAACGCAGTTGGAAGTCGGTTTCAGCATCTCGCTTTAGTGTCCCAGTTTCTTGCGCAATGCCGCCCCCACGAATCCGCTAAACAAGGGATGCGGACGGTGCGGCCGGGAACTGTATTCAGGGTGGAATTGAGTCCCCAAGAACCACGGATGGTCCTTCAACTCGATAACTTCGACCAGTCGACCGTCGGGGGAGACTCCGCTCAAGACCAGCCCCTTGGCGGTCAGTCGTTCACGATATGCGTTGTTGAACTCATAACGATGGCGATGGCGTTCACGGACTTCGCTCACACCGTACATCTTCTGCGTGAGTGTCCCCTCCCCCAACTTGCAGAGGTACGATCCGAGTCGCATGGTCCCACCCTTGTCACTCACGCCATGTTGATCGGGCATGAGATGGATCACGGGATGGGGCGACCGCTCGTCGAACTCGGCGCTGTTGGCACCGGTCAATCCGGCTACGTTCCGAGCAAACTCGACCGCGGCGCATTGCATGCCCAAACACAGACCGAGGAACGGCACCTGACGTTCCCGCGCATATCTGATGGTGGTCACTTTTCCCTCGATCCCTCTCGTCCCGAATCCCCCGGGAATCAAGATCCCATCGGCCTCTCGCAGGATTCGCTCCGTCCCTTGCCGTTCGATATCTTCGGACTCGATCCAATTGATGTTGACCTTGGTTTCATGATCGATCCCGCCGTGCACCAGCGCTTCTCCCAAGCTCTTGTAACATTCTTTTAAGCCCACATACTTGCCCACCAACGCGACAGTAATCTCATGCTTGGGCCGCTTGATCTTTTGCACCATCGCATCCCACTCGCGAAGATTGGGCTGGCCGGTGTCCAAATGGAGCTGCCGCACGATCAGTTCGTCCAACCCTTCTTTCCGAAACACGATCGGCACTTCGTAGATCGTCTCGACATCCTTGGCTGTGATGACGGCGTCTTTATCCACATTACAAAACATCGCGATCTTGCCCTTGAGCTCAGGGGGAATATACCGATCGGTTCGGCACAACAGAATGTGAGGCTGGATACCGATTTCTCGAAGTTTGTTCACCGAATGTTGCGTCGGCTTGGTCTTCAGTTCACCAGCCGTGCCGATGTAAGGCACGAGGGTCAGGTGGACGTACAACACATTGTCACGCCCGACGTCGTACGGCATCTGCCGGATGGCCTCGAGAAACGGCAAGCTTTCAATGTCGCCGACCGTTCCGCCGATCTCGACGATCGTGACATCGATTCCTTTGGAGATGCGCATGATCGCCTGCTTGATCTCATCCGTCACATGGGGCACGACCTGGACCGTTCCACCGAGATAATCTCCGCGACGCTCTTTTGTAATGACCGAGTGATAGATGCGACCGGTCGTGTAATTGCTCTCCTTGGTCAGCGACAGGGTCGTGAATCGCTCGTAGTGCCCGAGGTCAAGATCCGTCTCCGCTCCGTCGTCCGTGACAAAGACCTCTCCGTGTTGATAGGGGTTCATCGTGCCGGGATCGACGTTGATGTACGGATCCAACTTCAGAAAGGTGATCTTCAATCCCCGACTTTCAAGCAGGTTCCCAATGGAGGCCGAGGCCAGTCCTTTTCCAAGCGATGAGACCACTCCACCCGTCACGAAGATAAACTTGCTCATGGTTACCCTCCCTCGTGGACGTCAGACTGCTCCAATCCGGATATGAATCTCATGACTTGAAAAACGCTCCACTGTTCTGTAACTCACGCCTGACCGCCTCGTACTGCTGCAATCGTTCCGCAGCATCAGGCACATCCTCCGGTCGATCAACCCGCAGCGAGGCATGTTTGGTTTCCCATACGCGGATGCGAATACCGTGGTCCAATGCACGGAGTTGTTCAAGCTTTTCAACCTCTTCCAAGCGACTCGTCGGCAGAGCCGCGAATCGAAGCAACGTGTCCTTCGTATAGATGTACAAACCCAGATGCATATAATGGAGCCCCCCGATCACCTGCATTCCCGGATCATCACGGACGAATGGGATCGGAGCTCGTGAAAAGTACAGGGCATCGCCTCCGGCGTCGGCCACCACCTTGACCACGGCGGAATTGAGAAGGTCGTCCGTCGGGTCTATCACGCGCTTGAGGGTCCCCATGCCGATCCCGCTGTCGAGAAACGGCTCGATCAGGTCGGTCAATAACTCGGGGTTCAAGGGAATTTCGTCGCCCTGCAAGTTCAAGAAGTATTCCCCCGCAAACATACGGGCCACAGCGGCGACTCGATCCGTCCCCGTCCGGTAATCACCGGTGACCATGAGCACACGCCCGCCAAACCGCTCGACAGCCTGTTTGATACGCTCGTCATCGGTCGCCACCAAGACATCGGAAACGGCACGGCAGGCTACCGCCCGCTCATAGACATGTTGAATCATCGGCTTGCCGTTCAACTCGACAAGCGGCTTGCCTGGGAACCGTGACGAGCCATATCTGGCGGGAATCACAACGGTCACTGGCCGTGAAACTTTAGTCATCTCCAAACGCCTCGGACAACTGTTTGGGAGAGACCGTCGCGGTACCGACCATCCCCACCACAATTCCGGCCGCGTAGTTTGCCATGATCGCGCTTGTTTTGATGCCGGCGCCGGCCGACAGGGCCAGCGCCAGGGTTCCAATGACCGTGTCTCCTGCACCGGTGACGTCGTACACCTGTCGAGCCTTCGTGGGTAAATGCCACGAGGCGCCGTCGCTCTCGTACAAGCTCATTCCCTTTTCACCGCGTGTAATCAGGACGGACCGGCACCCAAGACGCTGCCGAATCATCGCGCCGGCTTCGTCGATCGTCTGGTCGCCGTCGCCGTGCAAACCGGAGGCTTGCGCCGCCTCTAGATGATTCGGCGTCAGCACCGTAACGCCTTTGTAGTAACTGAAATGTTCAACCTTCGGATCGACGATGACCGGAACCTTCCGCAAGGCAGCCAGCCGTGTGATGTCGGACATGAGTGCCGGCGACACGACGCCCTTGGCATAGTCCGACACGACGATGCAGGACAACTCACGAATCCGCGACTCTACATACCGCAGAATCTTTTGCCGCAGCGCGGCTTTCAGCTCGCTCCGTCCTTCGATGTCATACCGCACAATCTGCTGGTTATGCGCGATCACCCGACTTTTTCTGGTCGTCGGACGATCGTGATCGATCACGACACCCCCGCGGCTTGATCGTGTGTTGCCGAGCTCCTTCATCAACAGGCGCCCGCTTTCATCCGATCCAATCACACCGCAGAGGTCGGTTTTTCCCCCCAGCGCCAAGATATTGTTGAACACGTTCGCCGCCCCACCAAGCCGGAGCGATTCGGACTCGACATGGACCACTGGAACCGGAGCTTCCGGAGAGATCCGGCTGACCCGTCCCATCACATAGTGATCGAGAATAAGGGCGCCGACAACGAGGATTGAAGCCTGTGGAAATCGCTGAAGATACTGTCGAAGGATTTTGGGCGACGGAACGTCACCCTTCCCGGTCGAGTCTACCC